>NZ_BAAAMR010000049.1:0-71518 GCF_039529375.1 Actinomadura napierensis | reverse complement strand
CTGCGGGCGGCGCCGGTGGTCGCGGCCGCGGGCGCCGGCATCCTGATCGGCCGCCGCACCAAACGCTGACCCCCACCACCGGCCGGCTCATGACCGGCCGGCTCATGCGCGCCGACATGCGCGTGTCGGCCTGGACGGGCGCCCCCGGGACGGTTCCTTTGGACGGTCCCGGGGGCGCCCCGTGTCGTTTGACCGGCGCCTGACCGAAACCGGTATGCCCGTTTAGAGAGGTCGTGGGGGGTAGGGGGGTGCATGAACGTCCCCCACACAAGGAGATGACATGACTGGGCCGATCGCCCAGCAGACCTCGGGCACCTCAACAGTGCAGCGCGGCGGATCGAGCAGCAGCAGCCTCGCCGACGTCGTCGACCTGATCCTGGAGAAGGGTCTGGTCATCGACATCTACGCGCGGGTGTCGCTGGTCGGCATCGAGATCCTCACGGTGGACGTGCGGATCGTGGTCGCCAGCGTCGACACCTACCTGCGGTTCGCCAAGGCGGTGAACCGGCTCGACATCGCCCACGACGGCACCTCGCAGGGCCTCCCGCAGTTCGTGGAGGGCATGCAGGAGTCGGGCGCGAAGAAGAAGACCCGGGGCGCGCTGGAAGGCGCCGGCGAACGGCTGAAGGAGACCTTCGGCGGCGGCTCCAACGACGAAGAGGACGAGGACAAGGAGCCCGCGCGGCGCCGGTCGTCCCGTAAGAAGGAGGACGACGAATGACCTCCCCGAACGAACCCGGCGAGGACAAGACCCCCCAGTACGTGTACGGGGTGACGCGTTCCGGCGCTGCCCTGCCCGGCGACGTGGCGGGGCTGGACGACCGGCCGGTGCGGCTGGTCGAGGACGGCGGCCGCTGCGCCGCGGTCGTCAGCGACCTGCCCGCGGGCCGTCCGCTGGGCGAGCGCGCCGACCTGGTGGCGCACCAGCGGGTGCTGAACGCGCTGCTGGACGCGGGCCTGGTGGTGCTGCCGTTCCGGTTCGGCGCCGCGCTGTCGGACCCCACCGCGGTCCGCAATGAGCTGCTGGAGGGCAACTCCGACCGGCTCGGGCAGGTCATGGACCAGCTCGAGGGCCGGGTGGAGCTGCGGCTGAAGGCCACCTACGTCCAGGAGACGGTCCTGCGGGAGATCATGCAGTCCGAGCCGGAGGTCGCCGAGCTGTCGCAGCGGCTCCGCGAGGTCCCCGCGGACGTCGCCGACGCCGTCTACTACGACCAGGTCCGCCTCGGCGAGCTGATCGCCCAGGCGATGGACCGGCGCCGCGAACACGACGGGCAGGTGCTGCTGGAAGCGGCCGCGCCCGCCGCGGAGGCGTTCGTGCGCAAGACCCCCGCCCGCGAGGAGGACGTCCTGGACGCCTCGTTCCTGGTGCGCGCCGACCGCCGCGAGGTGTTCGAGAAGGCCGTGGAGGAACTCGGCAACGCGCACGCCGACCGGATCCGGCTGCGGCTGATCGGACCGCTGCCGCCCTACGACTTCGTCCCGGAGGCCTGAATGGGACTGTTCACCGGCCTGGTGACGCTCCCGCTGGCACCTGTGCGCGGCGTGGTGTGGCTGGCGGAGGTGCTCACCGAGCAGGCCGAGCAGCAGCTGTACGACCCCGGCCGGATCGCCGCGGAGATGCAGGAGATCGCCGACCAGGTCGCCGCGGGCGAGATCGACGACGACGAGGCCGCGGCCCGCGAAGAGGAACTGATCGCCCGGCTGCACGAGGGCCACGCCCGCGGCCTGTAGCGGGCGCGGCCGTAGAGGGAGGCCAGTGATGATGTCGGCGTCCGAGGCCGCCAAACGGGCGGCCGAGCACGTGACGGCGATGACCGGGCGCACCGCCGAGAGCGTCGTCGGGATCGAGCGCGCCGGCGAGGACGGCTGGCGCGTGTGCGTGGAGGTGGTGGAGACCCACCGCATCCCCGACTCCGCCGACATCCTCGCCATCTACGACACCGAGGTCGACGCGGACGGTGAGCTGGTGTCCTACCGGCGCGTACGCCGCTACCCGCGCGGCCGAGTGGAAAGGGACTGAGGACCATTGAGCGAGATCTCCTGGACCGGCTCCCGGGGCCCCGCCAAGTCGATGGCGGGGGAGCGGCAGTCGGCCAACCTGGCCGACCTGCTCGAGCGGATCCTGGACAAGGGCATCGTGATCGTCGGTGACATCCGGGTGAACCTGCTGGACATCGAACTGCTGACGATCAAGCTGCGGCTGCTCGTGGCCTCGGTCGACCGCGCCCGCGAGATGGGCATCGACTGGTGGGAGCACGACCCGTCGCTGTCGTCCAAGGCGCGCACCGCGCAGTCCGAGCGGTCCGGCGGCGACGGGCGCGTCGAAGGCGGCGCCGACCAGGAGCTGCTGGAGGAGAACCGGCGGCTGCGCGAGCGGCTCGCCGCACTGGAAGCGGGCTCCACCGGTTCCGCTTCCGCCGAGGGCGCCGGCTCGCCGGCCCGGGCGCAGGAGAAGGAGGCCGGATCATGACCGACCACCGCACCGTCGCCGAGCACGCCCCCGGCGGGAGCATCGGTGAGGACCTCGCCGTCTACCTGTACGGGGTGACGCGGGGACTGGACCCCGCCGCGCTGGACGACACGGCCGGCGTGGCGGGCGCACCCGTCCGCGCCGTGCCGTCCGCCGGGCCCGGCGGGCTGACCGCGCTGGTCAGCACCGTCCGGCTGGACGAGTACGGCGAGGCGGCGCTGCGCGAGAACCTGGAGGACCTGGCGTGGCTGGAGGCGACGGCCCGCGCCCACCACGAGGTGGTCGACCGGGCCGCGCACGCCGCGCCGACCGCGCCCGTACGGATCGCCACGATCTACCGCGACGACGCGCGGGTCGCGCAGGTCCTCGCCGAGCAGGGCGACCGGTTCGCCCAGGCACTGGACCGGGTGACCGGCCGCGCCGAGTGGGGCGTCAAGGCCTACGCGCACCGCGACGCCCTCGAAGCCGACGAGCCCGCCGAACCGCCCCAGGCCGCTGAATCCGCGGGACCGGCGCCCGGTCCCGCGGCGCAGGGGCCCGGGGCGGGGACGGCGTATCTGCGGCGCCGCCAGCAGGAGCGGCAACGCCGCGCCGACGCCGGCCGCAAGGTCAGCGAGCAGGCCACGGCGATCCACGACGGCCTGGCCGCCCTCGCGGTGGCCTCCCGCCACCACCCGCCGCAGGACCCCAAGCTGTCGGGCCACGCCGGGGTGCAGATCCTCAATGCCGCCTACCTGCTGGACGAGGACGACGCGCCAGGGTTCGCCGACGCGGCCCGGGCGGCGGGGGAGCGGTACCCCGGGATCGAGGTGGAGGTGACGGGGCCCTGGCCGCCCTACTCCTTCATCGACACCACCACCCCGGAGGCCGCGGAGAACGCGCCGCAGGGGGCGCCGCGGTGACGGCCGTCCTGGACTCCGGCCGCGACGTCCCGCTGGAGCGGGTCGCGCTGGTCGACCTGCTGGACCGGCTGCTGGCCGGCGGCGTGATCATCACCGGTGACCTGGTCATCTCCATCGCCGAGGTGGACCTGGTGCGGGTGTCGCTGCGCGCGCTGGTCACCTCGGTCCGCAACGAACTGCTGCGCGGCGACGAAATGCTGCGCGAGGAGGAAGCATGAACCCCGCACCCCACGGTCACGACCCGGCGCGCGGTCCGGGCCGCCCTCGCGGCGGGGACCGCGCGCCGGTGTCGGGTGAGGTGTCGGTGCGCGACCCGGCGGCGGGCGACCCGCTCACCGACGACATCCTGGCCGGACGCACCGGCGGCGCGTCCGGCGAGGCCCCGGTCCGCGCCACCCGCGCGTCCGCCCACGCCTCGGCGCTGCGCGAGCAGTCGTCGCGCACCATGCAGCGGCTGCGCACCGACCCCGAGACGGTCGAGCGGGACCTGGTGAAGCTGGTGCTGACGCTGGTGGAGCTGATCCGGCAGCTGATGGAGCGGCAGGCGCTGCGCCGCGCCGAGGGCGGCGACCTCAGCGACGAGCAGGTCGAGCGGCTCGGGCTGGCACTGATGCGGCTGGACGAGGCGATGACCCGGCTGAAGGACCACTTCGACCTGGAGGACGGCGACCTGAACCTCGACCTGGGGCCGCTGGGCCCGCTGCTGCCAGAGTGACCCCGCCCGCCGTCAGCGGGGCGGCTGGTGGTCTGGACGGTCGGCGGGGGCGCCGGGGTTGACGGCGGTGCCTTTGAAGAAGGTGTAGTGGAACGTGCCGCCCTCGCCGGCGGTGCGGCGCAGGTCCCCGATGCCGCGGTCGAACTCCTCCGGTGTGGTCAGGCCCGCGGCCAGGGCCTCGCCGCGGACGGCCTCCACCATCGGGATGAAGGTGTTGCGGGTGAACCCCTCCACCAGCGCCGGGCGGCTCTGGTCGGCGTACACCGTGCGGGGCCGCACCGTGACCTGCCGGTATCCGGCGGCGGTCAGCAGGGGGTGCAGGCGGCGCCCGATGAGCGCGTCGCCTCCCGCGGCGGCCTGCAGCCGGACCTGGTGGCCGATCGCGGCGCGCGCGGCGGCGCTGTCGGGGTGGAAGAACGCCGATCCGTGGTCGCCCTCGATCACGGTGAGGGTGCCGCCGGGCCGTAGGACCCGCCGCAACCCGGCCAGGGCGGCGGCCGGGTCGGGCAGGTGCTCCAGCACGAAGCAGACGAACAGGTGGTCGAACGCGGCGCCGGGGAACGGCAGGTCGTGCAGGTCTGCGCGTAGCCACCGGACCTGGGCGCGCGGGTACCGCGCCGTCACTCGCTCGCGGGCCCGCGCCAGGGACGCGGCGGACACGTCGACGGCGGTCAGGTCGACGCCGGGGGAGGCCGCCAGCAGGTGGACGGTCTGGGCGCCCACCCCGCAGCCGACCTCCAGGACCCGCGCACCAGGCGGGAAAACGCTGCCCGGATCCCGGTGGCCGTCCTGGCCGGTGGTCGCGCCGTGCAGCAGCGCGGCGAGGGTGTCGGCCTGGTCGCCGAGCCGCCGCGCCTCGTGCGCCGAATAGCCGTGAACGTAACCGGGCGCCTCGCCTGAGGGGCGCCCGGAAGCGGTCGCTGTTTCCATGTGCCCACCGTCCCGCCACAATGGCCTGATGCACAGGTCCAATGGCGACGCACCCGACCGGTCCATAGCCGGGCCGGAAACCAGCCCGCAGACGGCCTCGGCGACGGGCCCGCGGACGGGGGCGGACTTCCTGCAGCTCGACACCGCCGACGCGCCGCCCGGCGGCATGGCCGACTGGCTCGCCCGGCGGCTGCGCGAGGCGAACGGCGACGGACGCCTTCCCGTCGGCAGCCGCCTGCCCGCCACCCGCGTCCTGGCCGCCGACCTGCGCGTGTCCCGGGGCGTGGTCACCGACGCCTACCAGCGGCTCATCGACGCCGGGCCCGTCGCCGGCCGCCGCGGCGCCGGCACCATCGTCGTCGCCGCACCCCTCACCGCCCCACCCGCGTCCCCTACGCCGGGCGCACCCGACGCGCCGGGCCGGCCGGTGTTCCCCGGCCGGCCCGGCGCCGACGTGTTCGACGTCCTGCGCGCCGCCCCCGCCCGCATCGACCTGACACCCGGCGTCCCCGACCTGGCCGCCTTCCCCCGCGCCGCCTGGCTGCGCGCCGAACGCCGCGTCCTGTCCGCCCTGTCCGCGCCGTCCTTCGGCTACGGCGACCCCCGCGGCACGCCCGCCCTGCGCGCCGCCGTCGCCGGGTGGCTCGCCCGCAACCGCGGCGTCCGCGCCGACCCCGCCGACATCGTCATCGTCGCCGGCACCGCCCAGGCGCTCGGCCTGCTGTCCCAGGTGCTGCGCGCCACCGGCGTCGACACCGTCGCCGTCGAGGACCCCGGCTCCCTCGGCGCCCGCCAGCACCTGACCCACTGGGGCATGCGCACCCCGCCCGTCCCGGTCGACGACCACGGCGTCCGCGTCGACGCTCTGCGCCGCTCCGGCGCCCCCGCCGCCCTGCTCACCCCCGCCCACCAGTTCCCGACCGGCACCGTCCTGGACGGCGCCCGGCGCCGCGAGCTGATGGACTGGGCCACCGCCGGCGGCCTGGTCATCGAGGACGACTACGACGCCGAGCACCGCTACGACCGGCCGCCCGTCCCCGCACTGCGCGCCATGCTGCCCGACCGCGTCCTGTACGCCGGCAGCGTCTCCAAGCTCCTGGCGCCCGCGCTGCGCACCGGTTGGGTGATCGCCCCGCCCCGCCACCGCGACGCGCTCGTGGACGCCAAACGCTTCGCCGACCTCGGCAACGCCGCGCTGCCGCAGCTGGTCCTGGCCGACCTGATGGAGTCGGGGGAGCTGGAGCGGCAGCTGCGGCTGCTGCGCCGCCGCCACCGCGCCCGCCGCGACGCGATGATCGCCGCGATCCGGGACCGGCTGCCCGGCGCGGTCGTGCACGGCGCCGCCGCCGGCCTGCACCTGCTCGTCACCTTCCCCGGCCGCCCCGGTCTCGGCGACACCGACCTGGCCGCCGCCGCCCTCGCCCGCGGCGTGAAGACCCAGCCGCTGTCCTGGCACGCCCAGCGGCCCGGCCCGCCCGGCCTCGTCCTCGGCTACGCCGCCACCGCCCCCTCCGCCATCGACGACGGCGTCACCGCGATCGCCGCCGCCCTCCACGCCCTCACCTGACCCCGGCCACACCCCTTCGACCCGCCAGCCCCGTGCCGGCTCGGGTCGGCTCGGTGGAGGGGCGGGTCAGGCGGCCAGCAGCTCCGCTTCCCACAGATCCCGGTACGGACCCGGCACCGCCACCAGCTCGTCGTGACGGCCCCGCTGCACCACCCGGCCGCGGTCCATCACCACCACCTCGTCCGCCGCGCCCAGCGCCGCCAGCCGGTGCGTGACCAGCAGCAGCGTCCCGCCCCCGGGCCCCGACAGCAGATCCCGGGTGAGCTCGTCGGCCATCACCGGGTCCAGCGCCTCCGCCGGCTCGTCCAGCACCAGCACCGGCGGATCGGCCAGCAGCGCCCGCGCCAGCAGCAGCCGCTGCCGCTGCCCGCCCGACAACCCGTGCCCGCCCGTCCCGACCGGGGTGTCCCACCCGTCCGGCAACGCCTCCACCACCTCCAGGAACCGTGCCCGCCGCGCCGCCGCCTCCAGCTCGCCCGGCGTCGCGTCCGGACGCGCCAGCAGCAGATTCGCCCGCACCGACCCGCCGAAAACGTGCGCGTCCTGCATCAGCCCCCGCACCCCGGCCCACACACCCGGACCGCCGGGCAGCGACACATCGTGTCCGCCCAGCAGCACCGCGCCCGACACCGGCACCACCTCACCCGACACCGCCGCCAGCAGCGTGCTCTTGCCCGCACCGCTGGCGCCCACCACCGCGACCCGCCGGCCCCCCTCCACCCGCAGATCCACCCCGTCCAACGCCACCCCGCCCACCGCATCCGGCACGCCACCACGATCCGGGTACGCGACCCGCACACCCAGCAACTCCACCGCCAGCGGCCCGGCCGGTAGCGCTGCCGGACGCACCGGACGCGGCACCGGGGGAGCGGCCAGCACCGCACCCACCCGCCGCACCGCAGGCCACACCTCCCGCAGCCGCTGCGCGGCCGCCGCCAGCGGCAGCACCGACTCCACCGCCACCAGCGCCGTCAACCCCGCCACAGCCGCACCCACCTGATCCCCAGCGCCCGAACCGCCCCGCAGCACCACCCACACCACCGCCGCCACCACGCACCCCTGCACCGCCACACCGGCCCCGGCCACCAGCGCCGACACCCGCGCCGCCGCACGCTCCGCACCCCGCAACCGCCCGGCGGCGTCCCCGGCCGCGCCGGCGAACCTGCCGTCCGCGCCGAACATCTTCAGATCCGCCGCACCCTCCAGCACGTCCAGCGCCCGCACCGCCAGCTCCTCCCGCCCCGCCGCGACCCGAGCCGCCGCACGGCCGCTCGAGCGAGCCGCCACGACCGCCAGCGCCGGCCCCGCCACCAGCAACCCGACCGCCAGCACCATCGCCGCCACCGGCGCCACCAGCCCGCACACCGCCACGCCCACGACCCCGCACACCACCGCCGCGACCCCCGGCAGCACGCACCGCAACAGCAGGTCCTGCACCGCCTCCACGTCCGACACCATCCGCGTCAGCAGCCCGCCGTCCCGCAGCCCCGCCTCGGCCGGACGCCGCGCCGCCAGCGCGTCGAACACCCGCCCCCGCAGCTCAGCCAACGCCCGCAACGCCGCGTCATGCCCCGCCAGCCGCTCCACATACCGCAGCGACCCCTTCGCCAGCGCCAGCCCCCGCACCGCCACGATCGACACCGACAGCACCGCCAGCTCCGGACGCTGCGACGCCCGCGCGATCAGCCACGCCGCCGCCGCGACCAGCCCCAGCCCGCACACCTCCGCCGCGACACCCGCCAGCGCCGCCGCCACCAGCCGCGCCGCATGCGGACGCACCGCACCCCACAGCCCCCTCACGCCGCCTTCCCCTCTCGCAGCCCCACCGGCACCTCAACCCGGCCGCCCTCCAGCCGCACCACCCGGCCCGCCAGCGACAACAACGCCGGACGATGCGCCACCAGCAGCGCCGTCCGCCCCTCCAGCAGCCGCGCCGCACCCTCCACCAGCGCCCGCTCACTGCGCACGTCCAACCGCGCCGTCGGCTCGTCCAGCAACATCACCGGACCACCCGCCAGATACGCCCGCGCCACCGCCAGCCGCTGCCGCTGCCCCGCCGAAACCCCCGCGCCGCCCTCACCGAGCACCGTCGCATACCCCTGCGACATTCCCGCGACGAACCCGTCGGCGACCGCCGCCCGCGCCGCCTCCACCACCCGGTCCAACCCCGCGCCCGGGTCACCCAACCGGATGTTGTCGGCGACCGACGCCGCGAACAGATGCGGACGCTGCGGCACCCACCCCAGGCGCCGCCGCCACGCCACCGCATCCATGTCCGCCAGATCGACGCCGTCCACCAGCACACGCCCCGACACCGGACGCACCAGACCCGCCACCACCAGCAACAACGTCGACTTCCCGGCACCCGACGGACCCGTTACCGCGACCCGCTCACCCGCCGCGATCCGCAGCGACACCTCCTCCAGCGCCGCCCCGTCCGCGCCCGGGTACCGCACCGTCACGCGGTCCAGCACGATCTCCGGCACGCCCTCGCCCACCACGGCCCGCCCTCCGGACGGCGCGGGCGGCGCGTCCAGCACCCCGAACGCCTCCTCCGCCGCCGCGACACCCTCCGCACTGGCATGGAACCGCGCCCCCAGCGCCCGCAACGGCAGATACGCCTCCGGCGTCAGCACCAGCACCAGCAGCCCCGTCGACAACCCCATGCCGCCCTCCAGCAACCGCAACCCCACCGGCACCGCCACCAGCGCCACCGACAACGCGCACACCAACTCCAGAACCAGCGACGACAAGAACGCGATCCGCAACGCCCCCGTCGTCGCCCGCCGATGCTCCTCCGCCAGCGCCCGCACCACACCCGACTGGTGACCCGTCCGGCCGAACGCCCGCAACGTCGAAAGCCCCGCCACCACGTCCCGGAAATGGCCCCCGAGCCGATGCAGCGACGCCCACTGCCGGCCCGTGAGCGCCGCCGTCCGCATCCCCACCAGCACACCGAACACCGGCACCAACGGCAACGTCACCAGCACCACCACCGCCGACGCCCAATCCGCCGCCACCAGCCGCGCCACCACCAGCGGCGGCATCACGCACGCCGCCAGCAACTGCGGCACATACCCGGCGAAGAACGGATCCACCGCGTCCAAACCCCGCGTCAGCAACGTCACCCGCGCACCCGCATCTGGAGCCTCGCCGCGCAGCAGCGCCTCCCGCAGCCCCCGCTTCACCTCCGCCGCCGCACGCCCCGCCACCAGCGACGACACCCACGCCAGCACCGCACGGCCCGCCACCGCCGCCACCAGCCACGGCAGCAGACCCGCGTCCAACCCCGCGACCGCCTCCGCTAGCAGACCCGCCGCCACCACCATCAGCACACCCTGCGCCGCCGCCAGCACGCCCAGCGCCACCAGCACGCGGCGGGGGAGAAGCCCCAGCAGTCGCCGCTCCACACCCTTCACCTCGACCCCGCCCCTTCACAGGTACGAGGGCGAATCCACGCGCCCCCAGAACGTCCGCCACACCAGCGCCTGCGACGCCACCAACAGCGGCAGCAGCACCACCGCCGACACCGCCGTCAACGACAACCCGCCGCCCTCGGCGACCACCTCCGACCACGGCAGCCGCGCCCCCGCCGCCACTGCGGCCACGACCAGCACCGCACCCGACACCCCGTACCGGCCACGCCCCCGCGCCGCCCGCACCGCCAACTCACCCGCCAATCGCAGCCGCGCGAACCCCGCCCCATGCCAGGCGAACACCGCCGCCAACGGCAATCCCAGCACGCTGCCCACGTTCAGCCCGCCGCCACCCATCAGCGAACCCAGCAGCGACGCCCACCCCAACGCCAGCGCCCAACTGCCCGCGACCACCGCGCCATCACACGCCGCCCGCCACCCGGACGCGTCCACCCGGCCCCGCAGCCACAACCCCATATCCCGCACGACCCACCCGATCAGCAACACCACCACCAGCGGATACAACTCCTCCAGCAACCGGTGCTCCAACCCCGGGAACGCCCCCGCCACCAACCCCGCCGACGCCACCAACCACACCTCGTTCCCCAGGAAGAACGGCGCGAACGACGCGATCACCACCCGCCGTTCCCGCTGGTCGCGCCCCAGCCACGGCAACAGCATCCCCACCCCGACGTCCGCACCCGCCAGCACCAGATACCCGCCGGCGAACACCGCCAGCAGCACCATCGCCAAAGACTCCATCACGCACACTCCCGTCGCACCGTCACCGAACCGGACATCAGAACGTCACCGACGCCACCGGCGCGGACGGCGCCACCGGGGGAGAACCCCCCAACGCCGACCCCTCCGGACCCCGCCGCGCAAGACGCGCCAGCAACCACGCGTTCACCCCCACCAGCACCGCGAACAGCGCCGTGAACGCCACGAACGACACCGCGATCGTCCCCGACCCCACCCCGGGCGACAGCGCGTCCCGCGTCTTCAGCACCCCGTACACCATCCACGGCTGCCGCCCCACCTCACGGAACATCCAGCCCGCCAGCATCGCCACGTAGGGGAGAGGCACCGCGCACACCATCACCACGTGGAACACCCGCCCCCGCACCAGCCACCGCCCCGACCACACCTTCACCAGCGCCACCATCGCCAGCAGCCACATCAACGACCACAACCCCGTCATCACCGCCTCACCGACACCCGCCAGCCCCGGCGCCATGTAATCGCCCGGACCGAACCGCGCCGTGAAGCCCGCCACGGCCGCCGCCGCGTCGTCACCGCCCGTCTTCGTCGGCTGCAGATACCGGTACTGCATCCCCCCGACGATCACCACCGGCATCACCGCCGCCATCAGCGTCACCAGCCCGGTCCGCATCGAACGCCGGAAGAACTCCACCTCCGCCGTCCGCCGCAGCAGGTGGTAACCGCTCACCCCCGCCATGAAGAACCCCGCCGTCAGCAACCCCCCGAACAGCACATGCCCGAACGCCAGCAACGCCGTCGGATTCCCCAGCAACGCCCCGACATCCGTCAGCCGCGCCGACCCGTCCCGCATCTCATAACCGACCGGACGCTGCAGCCACCCATTGGCCACCAGCACGAAATACGCCGACAGATACGCCGTCAACGTCACCACCCAGATCAACGCCAGATGCACCCACCGGTTCAACCGGTCCCACCCGAAAATCCACAAACCCAAGAACGTCGACTCGACGAAGAACGCCCCGATCGTCTCCAATGCCAGCGGCGCACCGAACACCCCGCCCGTCATCCGCGACATCCCCGCCCAGTTCAAACCGAACTGGAACTCCATCACCAAGCCCGTGACGATCCCCACCGCGTAATTCACCACGTACAACTGGCCCCAGAACCGCGTCATCCGCGCATGCACCGCACTACCCGACACCGTCGCCCGGGTCTGCATCAACGCCACCAGCGTCGCCAACCCCAGCGTCAACGCAACGAACAGGAAATGCGAACCAGCCGTCAACGCGAACTGCACCCGCGCCAGCATCAACGCGTCCATCAGCACAACCCCCAGGAACGATCGGCGGAAACCACGACACGATCCTGTCGCCCCGCACCCCGCCGGCGGATCCTGCGCAAGCGCGGAACCCCGCTGCGCCTTTCGCGTAGCCACCTACCGCCACCTACACCCCGAGATGTACGCCACCGCCCGGCCTACTCCAGCCGGAGAAGCCGCACCTCAACCACGCCGATCCGCGACCCACACCACGACCGCAACGACCGCGAACGGCACCGCCGCCACCGCCACCAGCACACCCGGCCCCGCCCACGCCGACCCCACCGCGTACCCGCCGAACACCGCCACGCTCACCGCCTCCGTCCCGAACCCCGCCAGCGACGTCACCGTCGCCCGCGCCCCGTCGCCCACCCGGTCCTGCAACCGCGCGTCCGCTGCCGTGACCGACCACCGGAACGCCCCGAACGCCGCCGCCACCAGCGGCACACCCCACACCGACTGGTGCACCGACCCGGCCGCCAGCAACACCGCGCCCGCCCCCACCACCGGGGCCAGCCGCCGCACACCCCGCCCCGAGAGCCAACCGCCCACCGCATCGCCGACCATCACGACCAGGACCAGCACCGGAACCCATACCGACGCCACCCCCGTCGACCGCACCAGCAACGGCACGTACTCGTCCAACGACGTCACACCCGTCAGCACCGCCACCAGGACCAGTGCCCCCCGCACCGCCGGCACCCGCCTCACCTGAGCCACACCCTCGCGCAACACTCGCGCGAACGACACCTCGTCCTCCGCCCGCCCGGCCCGCTCGTCCGGCAGGAACCACCCCGCCACCGCACACCCCGCGCACGCCACCACACTCGCCACCCCCAACGCCCGGTACCCGCCCACCGCCAGCACCGGCGACGCGACCGCGCTCGCCGCCACCACCCCCAGCAGCGCCACCGCCTCCGAACGCCCGATCAACCGCGCATACGTGTGCGCCGCATCCGACCGCTCGAGCGCCTCGTACACCAGCGCCTGCAGCGCACCCGACCGCAGAGCCGACCCCGCGCCCCACAACACGAAACCCGCGGCGAACGCCGGATACGACGGTGCGAACGCCCAAAGACCGAAACCCGTGCCGGCCAGCAGGGGAGCGGCCACCAGCAGCAAGCGCCGCGAGAACACGTCCGCCCACAACCCGGCGGGCAGCTCGACGACGAAGCCCGTCACCGACCAGACCACGAACAGCGACGAGATCGCCGCGTCCGACAACCCGGCCTCGGCGAACAACACCGAATAAACCGGATAAAGAAGGATGAAGTCCTCAAGAAACGCATAAACGTACAGCCTGCGCGCCAGCCGGGACCCGGGGGAGGAGCGTCAACATCGCCACGTCATACCGCGACCCTAAACCCGCGCAAATGTCGGTGCCACCGCTTAACCTGCCCGCCGAAGCCCGCGAGCCGGCCCAGGGGAGACGCCCATGACCACACTGCCAGGCCGCCCCAACGCCGCCCTGGTGGTGATCGACGTCCAGAACGGCATCATGGCCGACGCCCACCGCACCCGACCACAGCCAGTGGGGAGCTCCGCCGCCCGAGCAGGTCATCGCCCACACCAACCTGTACTGGCGATACCACCAGGCGCCCGGCCGAACCGCCACCGTCACCGAAACCGAGAACGTCACGTTCGACAACTGACTCGCGAGGACGACCGCGCCAGGGGAGCAGCATGACACCGGAGGAGTTCTGGACGATCGTCGAGGGCGCCCGCAGCCACCCCGAACCCACTCACGCAGCGCTCATCAACCAGCTCGCGGCACGCTCTCTCGAGGACATCCTCGATTTCCAGGAGCGATTCGACGAACTCGAGGCGCTGGTGAAGCGCTGGGACGTCTGGGCCGCCGCCTACCTCATCGGCGGCGGCTGCTCCGACGACGCCTTTTCCGTCTTCCGGGCCGGGTTGATCGCGCTGGGCCACGACTGGTTCGAGCGGGCGGTACGGTTGCCCGACGCCCTGGCCGACCATCCCGCCGTCACCGGGACGATCGAAGAACTCGACCGGCCCATCTTCTACGAGGCCTTCCAATTCGCCGCTAGCAGTGCCTACGAGAGGCGCAGCGGCGACGGGGACGCCTTCTGGGAGGCGCTGCAGGCCCGCGAAGAGGCCGCAGAAGCCATCGGCCACGACATGGGCGAGGACTTCGACTTCGACGACAGCGCCGAAATGCATCGCTGCCTGCCGCGTCTGGCGTCACTTTTTCTTCCCACTGGATGAGCATGGCTGAGCCGCCCTGGAGTTGGACGGACGCCCCTGGGATCGGGCAGGTCGGGCAGGAAGTCGGAGTGGAGGGGGCAACCGGAGCTCGCCCACCAGGCCCGCCGGACTCAACTTAACATAATGCTCATTATCGACCATCTGTCGGACCGACTGGAAGCGGGGTGATCCGGACGTACTTGCGTGCGCAGGTCAGCTTCCAACTCCACGCCGACGAGATGGACGATCTGCTCGCTGCTCGGCGCCGTCGTCTGGACGCTGGGCCGGCCATGCGGCGAGTTACGCCCAGGACGCCTGGGCGGTGCGACAGACGCCGGTACGTCGGCGAGCTCGGCGGGTTCACCGTCTACGCCAGCCTGGCTGGCGTTGTGTTGCGGCGCTCTGTGCCGGCATGGCGAATATGCTGCGCAGCCTCTGGTTCGGCGACGTCAAGATCGAATATCAGCTCAAGTCGATCATCGCCATGACGAAGTAGCTCGTCGACGACTGTGTCGCCGGTGCCGATCGCCCACGGCTCCCCGGAGTTCCTTGAAGGGCAAGGCGCGAGCTGTGGAGAAGTTGGTCCCTGCGAGATTTGGCAGGTGGGCGTGGCGAGGTCGCGCTCGGCGGGCCTCTCCTCCGCAGGTCAGGTCGCTTCATGTGTGCTTTTCATCAAACCAGACAGAATCCTGCTTCTGTCTGGTTTGCGTAGTTTGTTGCGTTTTGTCCTTCTGGGTCAGGTTGATGTGAGGTCGGTGAAGCGCAGGGCGTTGCGGACGGCGGCTCCCCCGGGGTCGTTGTTGAAGTAGACGTAGGCGTCGTCGGTGCCGTCCAGCCGGTCGGCCCAGGCTTGGAGGGTCTCGTCGTCGTAGTGCGGCCACGGCTGGGTGGCGCCCTCATGGAAGCGCAGGTAGAGCCAGTCGGTGGTTCGCCAGAGGGGCGTCAGGGGGCGGCCGAGGCGGTCCGCCCAGCACAGGGCGGCGCCGTGGTGTTCCAGGACGCGGCGTACGTCGTCGGTCCACCAGGTGGGGTGGCGCGGTTCGACGGCGACGCGGACGCCGTCGGGGAACCGGCGCAGGCATGCGTCCAGCCGCTCGGGTGCGGCCTGCAGGGTGGGCGGGAGCTGCAGCAGGACGGGGCCGAGCTTGCCGTCGAGGCCGCCGGCGGCGTCCATGAGGCGGGCGACGGGTTCGGCGGGGTCGTTGAGCCGTTTCATGTGGGTGAGGTAGCGGCTGGCCTTGACGGCCATGACGAAGTCGGGCGGTGTGTTGTCGCGCCAGATCTCGAAGGTGGCGCGTTTGGGGAGCCGGTAGAAGGCGTTGTTGTTCTCGACGGTGGCGAAGACCTGGCCGTAGCGTTGCAGCCAGGCGCGTTGCGGGACGCCGGGCGGGTACAGGACGTCGCGCCAGTCGGTGTACTGCCATCCGGATGTGCCGATCAGCACGGGCCGCTCCCCTCCCCCGGGCGCCGGGTGCGGTGGTCCCTACCCGTCCTGCGGCGGTTCTGTCGGTGGCGGGTTGTAGCGTCCGGCGGGTGCGCCCTGCCGATGTTCAGAGAGTGACCGTTGCCGAGGCCGTGGACCGATACGCGGAGATGGTCCGGGCGAAGACCTCCACGGGGGCGCTGGCGCCCGCGACGGCGGAGGTGTACGCGCGGGACGTGGTGACGTTCGCGGAGCTGGCGGGCGCCGATCGGGTGCTGGACGATCTGACGGGGCGGGACGTCGATGAGGTGCTGCTGGGGTTCGCGCGCAAGCCGGACGGGCGACGGCGCGCGGGCGGCGGGGCGGTGGGCGGTGGCGGGTCGCAGAGCGCGTCGTCGCAGGCGCGGTTCCGGCGGTCGGTGTCGGCGTTCTTCAAGTACGCGGTGGTGGCGGGGTGGGTTCAGCTGGATCCGATGCGGGCGGTGACGGTGAGGCCGAAGCATCGGGGCGGGTTGCGTGCGGAGCGGCGGGCGTTGACGGCGGAGCAGGCGGAGGGGCTGCTGGGGGCGGCGCGGGATCTGGCCGAGGAGGGGCCGGCGGCGCGGCGGCGGGTGGATCAGCGGACGGAGTTGCGGGACGGGTTGATCGTGTTGTTGCTGGCGGCGGTGGGTCCGCGGGTGTCGGAGCTGACGCGGGCGAACACGGAGGATTTCTTCGTGAACGGGGGGACGCGGTATTGGCGGATCTTCGGTAAGGGCGGGCGGACGCGGGATGTGCCGCTCCCCCGGCCGGTGGTGGAGGTGCTGGACGCGTATCTGGTGGAGGGGCGCCGGTTGCTGGATCGGGGGGTGGAGGCGCGGGCGTTGCTGTTGTCGTGGCGGGGGCGGCGGTTGGCGCGGGGTGATGTGCAGGCGGTGATCGACCGGGTGCTGGAGGGGGTGGAGCCGGGGCGGCGGCGCAGTGTCACGCCGCATGGGCTGCGGCATACGACGGCGACGCATTTGCTGGCGGCGGCGACGGACATGGATGCGGTGCGGCGGGTGCTGGGGCATTCGGATCTGTCGACGTTGGGGCGGTATCGGGATGAGTTGCCGGGTGAGTTGGAGGCGGCGATGCGGGTGCATCCGTTGCTGGGGCCGGTGGAGCGGGGGTGAGCGGTGCGCCGCTCCCCCGGGCCTGCCGCGCGTGGTCAGAGGAGGGTGCGGGCGAGGGTGTAGGCGGTGGTGAGGTCGGCGCCGCGGTAGTCGAGGGCGGCGATGTCGGCGAGGTGGTGGTCGGCGTTGATGGCGATGGTGTTGGTGAGGTGGTGGAAGAGGGGGGCGTCGGATAGGGAGTCGCCGTAGGCGAGGCATTGGTCGGTGGTGAGGTGGTGGCGGGTGCGGAGTTGTTCGGTGATGCGGACTTTGTCGGCGGGGGTGAGGATGCCGGCGGTGTCGAGGGGTGTGGTGGTGAACGGGAGCGGGGGGAAGCGGGATGCGATGACGTGGTCGAAGCCGAGGTCGAGGAGGTGGCGGGCGAAGAAGTCGGGCGACATGGTGATGACGGCGGAGTGTTCGCCGCGTGCGCGGATGTCGGCGCAGACGTCGGCGATGCCGGTGAGCCAGGGGCTTGCGGCGTAGGCGGCGGTGATGTGGTCGGGGGTGAGGTGGTGCCAGAGGCGGTGGATCTCGGTGGAGAAGCCGCGGGTGTCGAGGGTGCCGGCGGCGAATCGGGCCTCGAGGGCGTGGAGTTCGGGGAGGGTGCCGAGGTGGCGGGCGAGTTCGAGGTTGGCGGTGGTGCCGTTGAGGAGAGTGCCGTCCATGTCGAAGATGTGCAGGTGTGTCACGTGGTGTGAGTGTGGCGGATGGTGGTGGCGGCGGGCGAGCGGGTTTTGACGGTGTGTGCGAGGGGTGTCGTAAGTCGGGGGTGCTGGAGGGCTTTCGGGTGATGTGGGGGTGGTCGCGGCCTTCTTAGCGTCGGGTGCATGGATTCGATCTTGGATGGTGTGGGTGCGGCGGTGACGTCGCCGTGGTTCGGCCTGGTGCTGTTCGCGGTGGCGGCGCTGGACGGGTTCTTCCCGGTGGTGCCGAGCGAGAGCATGGTGATCACCGGTGGGGTGTACGCGGCGTCGGGTTCGCCGGATCTGGCGCTGGTGGTGGTGGCGGCGGCGCTGGGCGCGTTCGCCGGTGATCATGTGGCGTATCTGCTGGGGCGGGGGCCGGGCGGGCGGTTGCTGCGGCGGGCGCGGCCGGGGACGCGGCGGTATCGGGCTCTGGCGTGGGCGCGGGGGGCGTTGGCGGAGCGGGGCGGGCTGGTGCTGGTGGTGGCGCGGTATGTGCCGGGTGGGCGGACGGCGGTGACGGTGACGATGGGTGCGCTGGGGTATCCGCTGCGGCGGTTCTCCTTGTTCGCGGCGGTGGCGGCGGTGTCGTGGGGCTTGTACGGCGGGTTGCTGGGTTATGTGGGCGGTGCTGCGTTCGAGGACGATCCGGTGAAGGGCGTGGCGGTGGGGCTGGGTTTGGCGTTGTCGGTGACGGGTGTGGTGGAGGGGGTCCGTGTGGTGCGCCGGCGGCATGGGTGGGGCGACGCGGTGTCGGAGGCGGAGGGACGGGAGCAGCATCCGGTGCGGGCGGGTGGTGGGCCGGGTCGTCCGTCCGGATGAGCGGGAGGGCTGTCTTTAGTGGGGTGCCGGGTCGTCTTGTGGGTGATGCGGGGCGTTTGTGGCGCGGGCGATCGTGTGGTCGTGCCAAGCTCTACGAGAGGGTGAACGTGAGGTGAACTTCGGCTGCCCGTTCGGTGTCGGATGGGGTGCCGGGTGGTCGTCTCGAGCGTGAGGGAGAGCATGCAAGCGCCAGATTTCAGCGTCGAGCTGTACCGGGATGTGACGGAGTGGGCGTGGGGGACGCCGTCGTGGGTGCATTCGGTGGCGGACGTGGGGACGAACGCCGGGCTGCTGTTGTTCGCGATGTTGTTCGTGGCGGGTTGGTGGCGGGCGCGGGGCCAGGACGCGCGGGCGATGGGGCTGGCGGTGTCGGCGCCGTTCGCGATGGTGGCGGCGTATCTGGTGAGCGAGGTGTCGAAGGACTTCATCCAGGAGGAGCGGCCGTGCCGGGCGGTGGCGGGGGCGGTGCACATCGCGGCGTGTCCGCCGGCCGGTGACTGGTCGTTCCCGAGCAATCACGCGACGATCGCGGCGGGGTCGGCGGCGGCGCTGGTGGTGGTGTGGCGGGCGCTGGCTCCGCTGGTGCTGCCGTTGGCGGCGCTGATGGCGTTCTCGCGGGTGTTCGTGGGGGTGCATTACCCGCATGATGTGGCGGCGGGGTTCTGTGTGGGGGTGGTGGTGGCTCCGCTGGTGGCGCTGGCGGTGGTGCGGCTGGCTGAGCCGGTGGTGGATTTCCTGCGTGGTTTCCCGGTGGGTGTGGTGGTGCTGGGTGCGCGTCCGGCGCCGGCGGGTGTGCCGGACGGTGGCCTGCAGGGCGTGCGGGGTGTGGTGCGGGGGCAGGCGGCGGTTCCTGCTGGGGCGGCCGGTGTGACGCGGGTGGACGGTCGGCTGCGGGACGCGGCGGTGACGATGCCGGATGTGATGGGCGGCGTGCGTGGTGTCGGTGGTGTTCCCGGTGGCGGTGGTGGTGCGGGGCGGCATCATCGGCCGGGTTCGTAGCGTCTGGCGGGGTGTCGGCGGGCCGTTCCGGTGTCGGAGCGGCCCGCTTCGTGTTGCGCCAGCGGGTGCCCGGTCCTCTGCCGAAAGTGAAGGGTCGGGGGTGGCGTTAGGGCACTGTGGGGCTACTCCCCCGCCGCCTAGGTTCTGGCCTGGACAGGGATTCGGAGCCGAGGGGACGGTGTGATGATCGCTTTGCGTGGTCTGACGAAGCGGTTCGGGGACAGGACGGCGGTGGACGGGCTGTCGCTGGAGGTGGCGGCGGGGAAGGTGACGGGGTTCCTGGGGCCGAACGGGGCCGGGAAGTCCACGACGATGCGGATGATCGTGGGGTTGGATCGTCCGAGCGCGGGGGCGGCGCTGGTGGGCGGCCGCCGGTACGGGGAGTTCCGGCATCCGCTGCGTGAGGTGGGGGCGTTGCTGGAGGCCAAGGCGGTGCATCCGGGGCGGTCGGCGCGGCGGCATCTGCTGGCGATGGCGCGCAGCAACGGGATCGCCGCGGGCCGGGTGGAGGAGGTGCTGGGGCTGGTCGGTCTGGAGGCGGTGGCCGGGAAGCGGGCCGGGTCGTTCTCGCTGGGGATGGGGCAGCGGCTGGGGATCGCGGGTGCGCTGCTGGGCGATCCGGGGGTGCTGTTGTTCGACGAGCCGGTGAACGGGCTGGATCCGGACGGGGTGCTGTGGGTGCGGCGGCTGATGCGGTCGCTGGCGGCGGAGGGCCGGACGGTGTTCGTGTCGTCGCATCTGATGAGCGAGATGCAGCTGACGGCGGACCGGCTGGTGGTGATCGGGAGGGGGCGGCTGATCGCGGACGCGCCGGTGGCGGAGGTGATCGCGTCCAGTTCCCGGAACGCGGTGCGGGTGCGCAGTCCGCGGGCGGCCGACCTCGCCGACCGCCTGGAGGCCGACGCGGGCGCGGTGGGCCCGGTTGAGGTGGCGCGGGTGTCGGAGCGGGAGTTGCTGGTGACGGGGTTGGCGCTGGATCGGGTGGGCTTGGCGGCCTATGAGGCGGGTGTTCCGTTGCTGGAGTTGAGCGAGGTGAAGGCGTCGCTGGAGGAGGCGTACATGGAGTTGACGGGGACGAGCGTGGAGTACGGCGCCGGTGCGGTGGCCGGGACGGAGGCGTGATGGCGTCGGTGGGTGCGCAGGCGGGCGACGCGCGGACGGGTGGCGCGGAGCGGACGGGCGGAGGCCTTCCCGGGGCGGTCGCGGCGGAGTGGACGAAGCTGTGGTCGGTGCGGTCGACGTGGTGGGGTCTTGCGGGCGCGGCCGCGTTGATGGGGTTGATGTCGCTGATCCTGGCGTCGTCGACGGTGTCGAACAACACCAACGAGATCGCCTCCGATGACCAGGGTGTGGTGTCGGTGAGCGGCGTGGCGGTCTCGTCGCTGGACATGGTGCAGTTCGTGGTCGTGGCGGTGGCGATCCTGGTGATCACCGGTGAGTACGCGACGGGCAGCATCCGTTCGACGCTGCAGTGGGTGCCGCGGCGGGGGCGGATGCTGGTGGCGAAGGCGGCGGTGCTGGCCGGGGTGATGCTGCCGGCGGGCGTGGTGCTGAGCGTGCTGGGGACGGCGGTGGCCGGTCCGGTGCTGGGCGAGTGGGGCCGGTCCCGGGCGGTGGTGGTGGTCGACGACGCGCTGCAGATGGGGGTGTATCTGGCGCTGGTGAGCCTGCTGGTGCTGGGGGTCGGGGCGATGCTGCGCAGCACGGCGGGGACGTTGACGACGGCGTTCCTGTTCCTGCTGGTGGTGCCGATGCTGCTGGTGAACGCCGGTTCCAGCGTGGGGCGTCATGTGGCGGACGCGCTGCCGAGCACGGCGGGCCGGTATCTCATGACCGGGGACGGCCCGTATCCGGAGGCGGTCGGGGCGGCGATCCTGGCGGCGTGGACGGCGGCGGCGTTGTGGGGCGGGGTGCTGGTGCTGCGGCGCCGTGACGCCTGACCGGCGGCGTCCCGGTCGGAAAGAGGGGGCTGCCGCGCCCACCCCCCTCTTTCGGCGATGTCAGGGGGTGGGGTCGTGGACGAGGCCGGCTTCGTGGGCGAGGACGGCGGCCTGGACGCGGTTCTTGACGTCCAGGCGGGTGAGGATGGCGCTGACGTAGGCCTTGACGGTGCCTTCGACGACGTGCAGGCGGCCGGCGATCTCGGCGTTGGACAGTCCGGCGCCGAGCAGGGCCAGGACCTGGCGTTCGCGGGGGGTGAGGCCGGCGGCGCGGCGGCGGGCGGCGGCGCCGGCGGCCGTGCGGCCGCCGGACAGTTCGGTGATGACGCGGTGGGCGACCTTGGGCGACAGGAACGCGGCGCCGGCGGCGACGGCGCGGACGCCGGCGATGAGTTCGTGGGGGTCGCCGGATTTGAGGAGGAAGCCGCTGGCGCCGCCGGACAGGGCGCGGGCGATGTAGTCGTCCTCGCCGAAGGTGGTGAGGACGGCGACGGCGGTGGCGGGGGCGACGCGGCGCAGTTCGTCGGCGGCGGCGAGGCCGTCCATGCGGGGCATGCGGATGTCGAGGAGCGCGACGTCGGGGTGGTGGGCGAGGGTGAGGTCGACGGCCTCGCGGCCGTCGCCGGCCTCGGCGACGACGTCGATGCCGGGGTCGGCGGACAGGATGGCGCGGACGCCCGCGCGGATCATGGCCTCGTCGTCGGCGAGCAGGACGCGGATCACTCGTGGCCTTTCGCGGGGTCGGGGTCGGCGGTGCTGTAGGAGTTCTTGGCGATGAGGCGGCCGTCGCGGAAGCACAGGCGGTAGAGGTGGCCGATGCCCAGCAGGTTGGCGGTGGGCCGGTAGTAGCGGCAGCTCGCGTCGGGCGGCTCGGGGACGCGGGCGCGGACGTCGCCGGCCTCGGTGGCCTGCATGGGCGGCAGGACGTGCCCGATGTCGGCACGGGTGTCTCCGATGCGCAGGGCGGCGTAGTCGGCGGGCCTCAGCACGGAGTTGAGGGTGGCGTAGGCGTAGTAGCCGAGCATCACGGCGCCGAGCGCGGCGATGAGGGCGGCGGGCACGGCGATGGCGGTGATGAGGCCGCGGCGGACCTGCCGGCGTTCGCGTTCCAGGTGCCGGGCCGATTCGGACGGCTGGTCCGGGGCGGCGGGAGCCGGACGGGGGCCGGGCGGCGGGGTGTCGGGGAGGGTGGCGTGCACGGCGAAGCCGCCGCCGGAGGTGGGCGCGGCGTGCAGGGTGCCGCCGGCGAGGCGGACGCGTTCGGCCAGGCCGGTGAGGCCGTGGCCGCCGCCGGGCGGCAGCAGCGCGGGGCCTTCGGGCGGCGCGTCGTTGACGACGGCGACGGTGATGGCGGGTGCGGTGCCGGCGCGGCGGCGGTGCGGTACGGACCGGCGGGTCAGGGTGACGGTGATGGGCGCGCCGGGGGCGTGTTTGGCGGCGTTGGTGATGGCCTCCTGGACGACGCGGTGCGCGGCGAGCGCGATCATCGGCGGGAGGGTCGCGGGCTCGGGGCCGCCGGTGTCCAGGTGGACGGGGACGCCGGAGGCGCGGGCGCGTTCGACGAGGTCGTGGACGCTTTCGTGGACGGGCCGGACGGGGGCGTCACCGGCCGCGCCGTCGGCGGCGTCCAGGCCGGGGACGGTGCTCTCCCCCGGGCCGGTGCGGCGGCCGGCGTCGTCGCGCAGGACGCCGATGATCTCGCGGAGGTGCTCGGTGGCGTCGGCGGCGCCCGCGCGCAGTTCGGCGGCGGCGGCGCGGTGCCGGTCGTCCAGGCCGGAGGCGACCTGCAGGGCGCCCGCGCGGACGGCGATGAGGGCGAGTTCGTGGCCGAGGGTGTCGTGCATGTCCTGGGCGATGCGGGCGCGTTCGCGCAGGCGTTCGCGTTCGGCGGTCAGGTGCTGCTCGCGTTCCAGGCGGTCGGCGCGTTCCCAGCCGGCGTGCAGGAGTTCGCGGTACTGCCGCCAGTAGCGGCCGGCGAGCCAGGGCAGCACGCCGAGCAGGACCAGCCAGATCGTCAGCGGGAACCAGCTGGTGACGTCGATGCCGCGGACGATGTTGAGCAGGGTGCCGGCGGCGAACACGGCGGTGAATCCCCACAGCACCGTGCGGGCGCGGGCGCTACGCAGCCCGGCCAGGTAGGACATGACGGGCACCGCGAAGGCGAAGTTGCCGTGCACGGAGGTGAGGGCGATGGCGGTGATGAGCGCGGTCGCCGGCCAGGTGCGGGAGACCGCGACGGCGGCGGCCAGGACACCGAGCCCGGCGATCTGCAGCCACCAGGCGGGGCGGGCCGGCTCGACCGGGGAGAGCAGGCTGAACGCGAGGGGCAGCGCCAGGACCGTCCACAGCACGGCGTCCTTGATCAGCAGGGACCGGCGGGGCCGGTGCACGGCGGCGCGCACCCGCCCGCAGCCGGCGCGAAGGGAGCGGACGGCGGCCTGGACGCCGGTGCGGGTGGCCGGAGGCCCGGCGGGGCCGTCCGATCCGCCGGGTCCGGTGGCGGGCCGCTCCCCCGGGCGCGGCGGGACGGTGGTGGTGGCCGGGTCGTTCACCCGGCCCACGGTACAAGCCGGTGATCTGGGGTGATACTGCCAAAAGTCAGGGGCCGCTACCGTGGGGCGGGTGACCGTGCCCTCACCGCGTCCCGGGCGGCCCGCGCCGCCGCGCCCGCCGGTGCGGCCGTGGGAGGCGCGCCGCGGCGAGTGGTGGCGGGGCCGGGCCGGTGAGGTGCTGCCAGCGCTGGCCGCGCTGGTGATCACGCTGGTGATGAGCGCGGTCGCCGTCAGGCCTGGGGACCGTCCGCTGTGGCCGGGCGGGCTGGCGCTGATCGCGGTGACGACGCTGGCGCTGGTGTGGCGGCGCCGCCATCCGGTGGTGCTGCTGGCGGTGGCGACCGTGGCGCCGCCTCTGTACTACCCGCTGGGCTATCCGGACGGGCCGATCGCGTTCGTGTTCCTGGTGGCGCTGTTCAACGCGGCGGTGGAGTGCCGGCCGGCGGTGCCGCTGGGCGCGGTGATCGTGGTGAACGCCGGGTTCCTGACCACCTCGGCGGTGCGGGGCGGCGGCGGGGGCGGCGATCCGGACGCGGTGGTGGACGCGCGGGGCGTGGCGTCGCTGACGCTGGCGCTGCTGGTCACGGTCGGAACCGGGCAGTACGTCCGGGGGCGGCGGATGCGGGTCGAGGAGGCCGAGCGGCGCGCCGCCGAGGCCGAGCGGGGCCGCGAGGAGGAGGCGCTGCGGCGGGCGGCGCAGGAGCGGCTGCGGATCGCGCGGGAGCTGCACGACGTCCTCGCGCACCAGATCTCGCTGATCAACGTGCAGGCGGGCGCGGCGCTGCACCGGCGTGACGATCCGGCGCGGGCGTACGCGGCGCTGGAGGCGATCAAGGCGGCGAGCCGGCAGACGCTGCGGGAGCTGCGCGGGGTTCTCGGGGTGCTGCGGCAGGTCGACGAGCCCGGCGAGGACGGCGGGGCGGGTCCGGTGGAGCCGGTGCCGTCGCTGGCGGGCGTCGGTGAGCTGCTGGAGCGGACGTCGGCCGCGGGGCTGCGGGTGGTCCGGGCCGGTGACCTCGCCGACGGCGATGGCGCCTCCGAAGGCGGGCCGCTGGCGGCGGTGCCGGCGCCGGTGGGGCTGGCCGGGTACCGGATCGTGCAGGAGGCGCTGACCAACGTCGTCCGCCATGCGGGCGCGCGGGCGGTGACGGTGGAGGTGCGGTGCACCGCGGACGCGGTGATCGTGCGGATCGACGATGATGGGTCGGGCCCGCCAGGGGGGCCGGACGGGCCGGTGCCCGCCTACGGCCTGCGCGGCATGCGGGAGCGGGCCGCGGCGGTCGGCGGGGAGCTGACCGCCGGCCCTGCGCCCGGCGGCGGGTTCCGGGTGCGGGCGCGGCTGCCGCTGGACGCCCCGCCCGGCCGGCGGGCGCACGAGGAGGCGGGAGAACAGGTGGCGGACGCGAAGCCGGGGCGAGCGATGCGGGAGGACTCGTGATCGGGGTGGTGCTGGCCGACGACCAGACGCTGGTGCGGGCCGGGTTCCGGTCGATCCTGGAGGGCGAGGACGACATCGAGATCCTCGCCGAGGCCGGGGACGGCGAGCGGGCGGTGCGGCTGGCGCGCGAGCTGCGCCCGGACGTGGTGCTGATGGACGTGCGGATGCCGGTGCTGGACGGGCTGGAGGCGACCCGGCGGATCGTGTCCGACCCGGCCCTGGACGGCGTCAAGGTGGTGATCCTGACGACGTTCGACCTGGACGACTACGTGTACGGGGCGATCAAGGCGGGAGCGAGCGGGTTCCTGGTGAAGGACACCGAGCCGCCGGAGCTGATCCACGGGGTGCGGGTGGTGGCGCGCGGCGACGCGCTGCTGGCGCCGGCGGTGACGCGGCGGCTGATCGCCGAGTTCGCCTCCCGGATCACCGCGCCGCCGCCCGCGGTGAACCTGGACGCGCTGACGGCGCGCGAGCGGGAGGTGCTGGAGCTGGTGGCGCAGGGCCTGTCGAACGAGGAGATCGCCGCGCGGCTGGTGCTGTCGCCGGCGACCGCCAAGACGCACGTCAGCCGCATCCTGTCCAAGCTCGGCGCGCGGGACCGGGCGCAGCTGGTGGTGCTGGCCTACGAGTCGGGGATGATCCGTCCCGGCTGGCTCGGCTGACACCGCCGCGGGGGGCGTGGTGCCGGGCGGCGCGGACCGCAACGGGGCGGGCCGCGGCGGTGTTGAAAGGGATGTGACGGTTACCGAGGAGGTTGTGATCCGGGCCGACGCCCCTTCCGCCGCCGCGGACGGCGGCGATCGCAGGGACGGCGGGCGCGCGGCCGATCCGGCGTGCGCGCACGTCGTCGAGGCGCTGTCGGGCGACCTGGACGCCGGGTTCGCCGTGATGTACGAGGCGTACCGGGGCGTGGTGTTCTCCACGGCGCTGCGGTTGTGCGGGCGGTGGGCGGAGGCCGAGGACCTGGCGGCCGAGGCGTTCCTGCGCGCCTACCGGGCGCTGTGCGGGTACGGGCCGGAGCGGATCGCGGACCTGCGGCCGCGGGCGTGGCTGCTGACGATCCTGACGAACGTGTGGCGCAACGGGCTGCGGACGGCGGCGCGCAAACCGCCGCCGGGCCCGCTGGAGGACGCGCCGGACCCGCCCGACCCGGCCGAGGGCGTGGAGGACGCGGCGGCGCGGCACGAGACGGGGCGGGAACTGGCGGGGCTGCTGGCCGGCCTGCCCGCCGCGCAGCGCGCCGCGGTGGTGCTGCGGCACGTCACCGACCTGCCGGTGGCGGAGATCGCGGAGGTGATGGGGGTGCCGGAGGGCACGGTGAAGTCGCACGTGTCGCGCGGCCTGGCCCGGCTGCGCCGGCTGCACGCCGAGGCGGGCCCGGACGGCGAGGCGGGCCCGGACGGCCGGGCGGCCGGGCGCGGCGGGCCGGTGGACGATGACCGGGAGCGAGGAGGGATCCGATGAGCGGCACCGATTCCACGTCCGACGCGCTGTCGGCGATGGAGCCCACCGACCGGGTGCTGGCGGGACTGGCCGGGCTGGCCGCCGACGCGCCGCCCGCGCTGCTGGACCGGATCGCCGCGCGCCGCGTCCGGGTGGACGGCCCGCTGGAGGACCTGCGGGTGGCGTTCACCGACCGGGGCGTGGCGTTCGTGCGGGCGGGGATGGACGAGCGGGAGTTCGCCGGGGCGTTCCGGCAGCGGTTCGCGCGGCCGCTGCTGCCCGCCGACGCGCCGCCCGCCGGGCTGGTGCCGGCGTTGCGGTCGGGGCGGCTCGGCGACCTGCCGCTGGACCTGCGGGGGCTGAGCGCGTTCGAGGCGGCGGTGCTGCGCGCCGCGGCGGCGATCCCGCGCGGGCAGACCCGCCCGTACGCGTGGGTGGCGCGGCTGGCGGGGCGCCCGAAGGCGGTGCGGGCCGTCGGGTCGGCGCTGGGCCGCAACCCGGTGCCGCTGCTGATCCCCTGCCACCGGGTGACGCGGTCGGACGGGTCGCTGGGCGAGTACGTGTTCGGTGAGGCGGCCAAGGAGCGGCTGCTGCGCGCCGAGGACGTCGACGTCGACGAGGTCGAGGGGCTGGCGCGGCGCGGGGTGCGGCTGGTCGGCAGCGACACCACGGGGATCGTGTGCTTCCCGACCTGCGCCGACGCCCGCCGGATCGCGCCGTCGCATCGGCGCGGTTTCCGGGACCTGGCCGCCGCCCGGGCGGCGGGGTACCGGCCGTGCCGGCACTGCCGCCCGGACGGACCGCAGGAGTCGCCGGAGTCGCCCGCGGTGTGACCCGGTCCCCCGGCGAGCGCACGCGGGCGCACGGGAGCGCATCGGGGGGCGCCGCCGGAGTGGTGTCTCAGCGGCGGCCGGCCAGCAGGACGCCGGCGCCGCCGAGGACCAGGCCGGCGACGGCGAGCGGGTCCAGTGCCTGCCCGATCGTCGCCCAGGCCAGCACCGCGGTGACCGACGGGGTGAGGAAGAACAGCGCTGCGACGGTGGACGCCGGGGCGCGGCGCAGCATGGTGTTCAGCAGCAGGAACACCCCGATGGAGTTGACCAGCACCATCCAGGCCAGGGCGGCGCCGAACGCGCCCCAGTGCGCGATGCGGGGCGTCTCGGTCAGCAGCGACAGCGCGCCCAGCGGGGGCGCGGCGACCAGGAACTGCACGGCGGTGCCGGTCCGCACGTCCATGGCGGGGACGTACCGCTTCTGGTAGATCGTGCCGAGGCTGAGGCCCAGCAGGCCGACAAGGCAGAGGACGACTCCGAGGGGCGAGAACGCGATGCGGTCGGCGACGGCCAGCACCACGCCGGCGGTGCCGAGGGCGAAACCGGCCCACTGGCGTCCGGTGACCCGCTCCCCCAGGATCCGCGCCGCCAGCAGGGCGATCACGACGGGGTTCAGGCCCTGCACGAGCGCGACGACTCCGGCGGGCAGGCCCATGGCCAGCGCGCTGTAGAGGGCGCCGAACTGGACGGCCTGGATCGCCAGCCCGGACACCGCGAGGTGGGCCAGGGCGCGGCCCCGCGGCCACGGCGCGCGGACGGCGATCGCGTATCCGGCCAGCAGCAGCCCGGCGGCGCCGAACCGGGCGAAGATCAGCAGCAGCGGCGGGGCGGCGTCCACGCCGATCACGCCGGCGATGAACGCGCTGCTCCACAGCAGGACGAACACCGGCGGCATCGCCGCGGCGCCCCTACCGCCGGTTCGGTCGCCCTGCGGGGAGGTTGCCGGTGGCTGCTCGGGTGCCGGTGCCGGTGCCGCCGGGCCGGTGCGGGTGCGCTCCCCCGCGGTCGCCGCGCCCGGGGCGTGCCGAGCCGCCATGAGACACCTCCACGAATAACCGGTCGTGACGGTTATTCATCCTCGGACCGCCGTCCATAACCTGTCAAGGTGGTTATGGTGGGGGCCATGGAGTTCACCTTCATCAGCGGCGACCTCGCCCTCGACCTCGCCGGGACCGTCCAGCACCGCCGCGAGGACCGCCGCGAGGACCGCCGCGAGCTGCTGGCCTCCCCCGCCGACCTCGCCCGCTGGAGCGTCGCCGCCGGCCTGCTCACCGACCCGCCGCCCGCCGGCCCGGACGATCTCGCCGCCGCCCTCGCGCTCCGCGAGGCGATCTACCGCGCCGCCACCGCCGTCCTGCACGGCGAGGACCCCGCCGGCGCCGACCGCGACCTGATCAACCGGCGGGCCGCCGCCGCCCGGCCCGTCCCGCGCCTCACCGCCGGCGGAACCGTGCACCGCGACGGCGGCACCACCGCCGTGCTCGCCGCCGCCGAGCGCGCCGCCGTCGACCTGCTCGCCACCGCCGACACCACTGTCACCGGGCCGGGCGACGGCGGCTCGGGCCGCGGCGTCCTCAAGGAATGCCAGGCCGATCCCTGCACCCGCCTGTACCTGGACACCTCCCGCCGCCGCACCCGCCGCTGGTGCGACATGCGCGAATGCGGCAACCGCGCCAAGGCCGCCGCGTTCCGCGCCCGCCACGCCGGCCCCGGCCCGCACACCTGACCGGCGCGTGTAGAGCGGCCCGTGGCGGGAATGGGGCGTCCACCTGCTGGGACGACTGAGGGGGAGACACCATGCGGGTCGTCGTCACCGGAGCCACCGGGAACATCGGCACCAGCACCGTCGAGGCGCTCGCCGCCGACCCCCGCGTCACCTCCATCGTGGGGGTGTCGCGCCGGGGACCCGGCCCGCACGGCGACCAGGCCGCCGGCGGCGGCCGGGTCGAATGGGCCGAGGCCGACGTCACCGACTCCGACCTGGTCCCCCTGCTGCGCGGCGCCGACGCGGTGGCCCACCTGGCGTGGCTGTTCCAGCCCACCCACCGGCCCGCCGTCACCTGGGACTCCAACGTCGTCGGCACCACCCGCGTGCTGGACGCCGTCGCGGCCGCCGGCGTCCCGGCCCTGGTCGTGGCGTCCTCGGTCGGCGCCTACTCCCCCGGCCCCAAGGACCGCGCCGTCGACGAGTCCTGGCCCACCCACGGCTGGCCCGGCGCCGCCTACAGCCGCGAGAAGGCCTACGTCGAACGGCTCCTGGACGTCTTCGAGGCCCGCAACCCCGACACCCGCGTCGTGCGGATCCGGCCCGGGTTCATCTTCGAACGCCAGAGCGCCGCCCAGCAGCGCCGCCTGTTCGCCGGCCCGCTGCTGCCCGGGCGGCTCGCCCGCCCCGGGCTGGTCCCGGTCGTCCCCGACCTGCCCGGCCTGCGTTTCCAGGCCCTGCACTCCGCCGACGCCGGGCAGGCGTTCGCGCTCGCCGCGCTCGGCGACGCCCGCGGCGCCTTCAACATCGCCGCCGACCCCGTCATCGACCCCGGCGAACTCGCCGGCCTGCTCGGCGCCCGCACCGTCCGCGTCCCCGCCCGCGCCGTGCGCGCCGCGCTGTCCGCCGCGTGGAACCTGCACCTGGTCCCCGCCTCGCCCGGCCTGTTCGACCTGGCCCTGCAAGTGCCGATCATGGACACCGCGCGGGCCCGCGGCGAGCTCGGCTGGACGCCCCGGCACACCTCCCGCGACGCGATGGCCGCGTTCCTGGAGGGCCTGCGCACCGGCGCCGGACGCGACACCCCGCCGCTGTCGCCCGACGCCGGCGGCCCGGCCCGCGTCCACGAGATCACCACCGGCGTCGGCCGCAGACCCTGACCCGCCGCACCCTCCGCACACCGCCCCGGCCCACAGCCGACACCGCCAGCCGATCACCCCGCAGGAGGTCACACCCGATGCCGACGATCACACCAGCCCACCTGCACGAGCTGCTGGCCTCCACCGACCGCGACGCCGCGCTCGTCGTCGTCGGCGGGCAGGCCGCCGTCGTGCCGACCACGCCCGCCGGACGCGACGAGGCCGACGACGCCCTGGTGATCACCACGCGGGACGCGGTCATCGCCGAGCTCGACACCGGCGCCAACGACGAGCAGCTCGAACGCCTCGCCCAGCGCCTCGACACCGCCCTCGACAGCCTCGGCGGCTAGCGCCCCCGCAGCCAAAGCCACGGCGGCGCAACCCCGGCCCTGAACCCCGACCGCGCGGTCGGGATCATCAGGGCTGTTCCGGCGCCACCGGCCCGCCGCCTCGCTCCACGACCGGTACTCCGGGTTCGTCGCCGTCCGCGCCGGGTTCGTCGTCCGCGGCCGGCGGCAGGTCGGCGCAGGTCTGGCCGACGAGCATGTCCACCACTCCTCGCGCCCCGCCCGTCCCGGCGGCCGCGCGGCGCTGCCGGTCGGCGCCCGTTCCCGTCCGCCGCACCCGCTCCACCAGTGTGAACACCCTGCCCAGATCCCCGGTGTCCTCCAGCGCCGGCGCGATCCGCGCGACCAGGTCGTCCACCAGCCGCCACGGCGGCGCCGCGCGGCCGGTCAGCGGGTCCACCGCCGGGCCCGCCATCGCGTTGCGTCCGGCCGCCCACAGCGCTGCCGTGCACATCTGGGCGTCCACCGGCGGCGCCTCCCGCCCCGCCGCCAGGTCCGCCAGCGCGGTGGCGACCAGGCCCCGCACCAGCGCCGCGTGCAGCACCGCCTCCCCGGCCGTCGCCGCCGCGTCCGCCACCCGCACCTCCACCGTCGGCCAGCGAGGCGACGGCCGCGCCAGCCAGAACGTCATCGCCTCGTCCACCAGCACTCCCGCCTCCACCAGCGCCGCCACCCGCCGGTCGTGCTCGGCCGCCGACGCCGACCACGGCGGGATCCCCGCACCCGGGAAGCGCGCCATCGACACCAGCCGCCGGCTCGCGAACCCCGCCCCGCCGCCACACCCGCCGCCGCAGCGGCGCGGATGGTCGCCGGCGTGCGCCCGGACATGGTCGAACGGCGAGTTCGCCGACAGCGCCAGCAGCACCGGCAGCCAGGGCCGCAGATGGTTCACCACCGCGACCGCCGTGTCCCGTCCCGCCACCCCCACATGGACGTGGCAGCCGCACGCCTGGTAGTCCTCGACCACGTCCCCGTAGGCGCGCAGGGTCGTCGGGAACCGCTCGCCCCGCGCGGGCGGCGGCGCGGCCCTGCACAGCACCGGCGTCCCCGACGCCGCCAGCCGCGCCCCCGCGGCCCGCGCCCCCTCCGCCAGCCGCGCCCGCCCGTACCGCAGCTGCGCGCCCAGCCCCTCCAGCTCCCGGCAGACCCCGGTGGCCGCCTCCACCTGGGAGGACAGCAGCTCGGGCTGGAAGGAGCCCCCGGCGTGCCGGAAGCGGTGCACGCCCGCCCCCGCCAGCACCGGGCCCGCCGCCGGGACGCACTCCCCCGACACCGGGTCCACCAGCAGGAACTCCTCCTCCACCCCGACGCTGACCCCCGGCAGGCACGCCATCGCGCCGGCGGCCTCCGCCGTGGCGGGGACGCCGGGCTCCGGGACCTCCCCCGGACCGTCTCCCCCCATCCGGATCCCCCCTCGTCCGTGCCGGCGCGTCATCCCCGAAATGCCCGAAGAACGCGGTCCCTCCCGCCGCGGCCCCGGATTTCCTGACCGGATCGTTCCGCATCCCGCCGTGTTCATGCCTGTCCGCCGCCCCGGGCCCGCCGCCACACTCGAGCCATGAACCGAGCCCTTCTCGTCATCGACGTCCAGGAGTCCTTCCGGGTCCGCCCGAACTGGCGGGCGGTGTCGGCGCCCGACATCGCCGCCCGCGCCGCGCGCCTGGTCGCCGCCGCGCGCGCCGCCGGGGACCTGGTGGTGTGGATCCTGCACGCCGAACCCGGCACCGGCACCGCCTTCGACCCCGCCCTCGGCCACGTCCGCCTCATGGGCGGCCTGGACCCCCGCGACGGCGAACCGGTCCTCACCAAGACCTCCCGCAACGCCTTCACCACCACCAACCTGCAGCAGCTGCTCACCGAACGCGGCGTCGGCGAGGTCGTCGTCTGCGGCATCCAGACCGAGCAGTGCTGCGAGACCACCGCGCGGCTGGCAGCCGACCTCGGCTACCAGGTCACCTTCGTCACCGACGCCACCGCCACCTTCCCCATCGCCCACCGCGACACCCCGCCCGGCCGCCCCCTCGCCGAGATCCTCGCCGACCCCGCCACCCTGAGCACCGCCGACATCATCGCCCGCACCGAGTACGCCCTCGCCGGCCGCTTCGCCGCCATCGCCGCGCTCGACGACCTCGCCCCACCCGCCGGCACCGTCCCGGCCGCCGGCACCGCCGGGCGCCCGGTAGGCTGACCGGATCGTGCCCCAGATCGTCTTCCTGCTCGTCCCCGGCGTCCACCTGCTCGACCTCGCCGGGCCCGCCCAGGTGTTCTCGGCCACCGGCGACCTGCTCGTCGACGCGCACCAAGGCGGGCACGGGGACGGCCCGCACGGCACCACGCCGCCCCGGTACCGGCTCGCCTACGTCGCCGAGCAGGACGCGGTCACCAGCGCCCAGGGCCTCACCGTGCAGGCCGCCACCGCCTGGCCCGCCCTCGGCCCCGGCGACATCGTCGTCGTCCCGGGCTGGCGGTGGCGCACCGGCGACCCCCACGCCGCGGCCGTCGCCGCCGCCACCGCCCGGCGGCTCGCCGCCCGCCACGCCCGCGGCGGCCTGGTCGCCAGCGTCTGCGCCGGCGCGTTCGCCCTCGGCGACGCCGGGCTGCTGGCCGGCCGCCCCTGCACCACCCACCACGAGATCCAGGACGACCTGGCCCGCCGCCACCCCCGCGCCACCGTCGTCCCCGACGTGCTGTACGTCACCGACGACCGCGTCGTCACCTCCGCCGGCATCGCCAGCGGCATCGACCTCGCCCTGCACCTGGTCGCCGCCCGGCACGGCCCCGGCACCGCCGCCCGCGTCGCGCGCTCCATGGTCGTCTACGCCCGCCGCAACGGCGACGAACCGCAGGCCAGCGCGATGCTGCGGCACCGCGCGCACCTCAGCGACACCGTCCACCGCGCCCAGGACCTCATCGACGCCCGCTACACCGCGCCGCTGCCGCTGGCCGGCCTCGCCGCCGCCACCGGCGTCAGCGAACGCACCCTCACCCGCCGCTTCGCCGCCGCGACCGGCCTCTCCCCGCTGCGCTACCAGCAGGAACTGCGCCTCGAACACGCCGAGCACCTCATCGGGCAGGGCGCCACCACCGACGCCGCCGCCCGCGCCGTCGGGTTCACCGACGCCCGCATGCTCCGCCGCCTGCGCGCCCAGCCCCGTCCGGCCGCCGCGGACACGCGGGCGCCGGCGAGATGACGAGGCGCCGACCACCCCCGGCCCCGGCCGGGACGGTCAGCCGTGCAGGGCCAGGTAGGGAGCCAGCGCGAACAGGCTGACGATCAGCGCGCCCGTCAGCGCGCCCGCCGGCACCGCGCGGGCGATGACCCAGCCCAGCAGCACCCCCGCCAGCTCCGGCACGCCCGTCAGAGCCGCCAGCGGCCAGTCCACCGCGCCCGCCGCCGCGTACCCGGCCGTCCCCACCGCCGCGATCACCACCGACTGCGCCTGCGCCGCCGCCAGCGCCGACAGCACCGGCGCGCCCAGCACCACCAGCAGCGGCACGCTCAGCATCGGCCCGCCGATCCCGAACACCCCGCTCGCCACCGCCACCGCGAACCCGACCGCCGCGACCTGCGGCGTCCCCGGCCCGCCTGCGCCGATACCGGGCTCGCCGGACGCGGGGCCGCGGGCGCGGCGCCACACCAGCATCCCCACCAGCGTCACGAACGCCCCCAGCAGGATCCCGAACGCCCGCCCCGACACCACGCTGTTGACCAGCACCCCCAGCGGCGTCCCGGCCACCGCGGCGGCCGCCAGCACCGCCGCGGTCCGGCGCGTGCCGCGCTCGCGCAGCTGCCCCGAACGGGTGTAGGCGGCGGTCGCCAGCGCCCCGGTCGCCACATGCGTGACGATCGCCGTCCCCGCCACCTGCGCCGGCGACAGCCCGGTCAGCGCGAACAGCCCGACCGTCACCAGCACCCCGCCCGGCCCGACCGCCGTGATCCCGACCCCGGCGACCAGCCCGAACAGCACCAGCCCCGCCAGCACCGGCATCCCGAGACCGCCCACGGCCCCTCCCTTCGACAACGCACACGGCAACGGCACGGCCACAACACGGCCGGGGGCGGGGCGCCCCTGCCCGCGAACCCCGGCAGACGGCCGGGACGGCCGGGACGGACGGTCAGGCGCCGGGCGGCGCCGGGGCGCGGTACAGGGTGGCGCGCAGCGTCAGCCGGTCCGCGCGAATGTGCACCGCCTCGCTGTCGACCGGCCGCCCGTCGGCCAGATGCGCCAGCCGGTCGATCGAGAAGATCGCCGCGCCCGCCGGGACGCCGAGCAGCGCCGCCGTGCCCGCCGCGGCCGCCACCGCGTGCACCTGCACCTCGGCCCGGCCCAGCGGCTGCCCGGCGACCTCCTCCACCAGCCCGAACAGGTCCCGCCCGGCGAGATCCCGCGCGAGATCGGGCCGGCTCAGCAGCCCCTCGCCGATGTCGCCGGGAAGGTAGGTGGTGTCCAGCGACAGCGGCTCGCCCTCCAGCCGCCGCAGCCGCTCGATCCGGACCGCGCCCGCGCCGGGCGCCAGCCCCAGCCGGGCCGCCACCGCCGGCGGCGGCACGGGGACCCGGCCGATCTCGCGGACCTCGTTGGCGACCGTGCCGTGCCCGGTCAGCGCCTCCGCCAGCCCGGCGAGCCGGTCCAGCCCGTGCCCGTGCTTGGCCGCCACCACCGTGGTGCCCACCCCCCGCCGCCGGGTGACCAGGCCCTCCGCGCGCAGCAGCGCCAGCGCCTCGCGGACGGCGTTGCGGGACGCGCCGAGCCGCTCGCCCAGCTCCCGCTCGTCCGGGAGCGCCCCGCCGGGGAACGCGCCGCCGGTGATCTGCTGGCGCAGCACGTCGGCGGCCTGGCGGGCCCGCTCGGCCCGCGGCCGCGACGACACCCACTCGCCCCGGCGCGCCCGCGGCGTCCCGTCCATGCCGTCCCCCTTCTCGCCGGCCCGCCGCCCGGTGCGGCCGACCCGTCCCACGATGACGCACCCACGTTACGCCACTGTTACGCCACCCGATTTGACCTGGATGAACGCCTCACCAGCGGGCCCGCGCCGACCGGAGGGAGTTCGGCCACGCGCGCCCGGGCCCCGGACCGGGACCCGGTGCGGACCCGCCCCGCGATCTGACATCCTGCCGGGGAAGCGTTCTCGACCGGTGACCGCGGGAGGCCCTGTGCGCTACGTGCTGATGATCTGCAGCGACCAGACCGCCGGGACCGACCCCGAGGAGGCCGCGACCACCGGCTGCGGCGGCTGGTCGCAGGAGATGACCCGGCGCGGCGTGGTGTACGGCGGGGCCGGGCTGGCCCCCGCCGACACCGCCACCACCGTGAAGGTCCGCGACGGCGAGGTGCTGCTCACCGACGGGCCGTTCGCCGAGACCAAGGACCAGATCGGCGGGTTCAGCCTCATCGAGTGCGCCGACCTGGACGAGGCCGTCGAGATCGCCGCCCGGCACCCCTGGTCCCGGCTCGGCCAGATCGAGATCCGCCCCGTCCACGAACCGTGACCGGCCCGGCCCCCGCAACCGGAACGCCGGCGGCGGCCGGGAACGCGGTGGCCGTCGCCGCCGCCGGCGCGGCGTTCCGCACCGAATGGGGGCAGATCGTCGCCACCCTGATCCGCATGACCGGCGACTGGGACCTGGCCGAGGACTGCGCGCAGGACGCCTTCACCGCCGCGCTGCGCCGCTGGCCCCACGACGGCGTCCCCGCCCGTCCCGGCGCCTGGCTCACCACCACCGCCCGCAACCGCGCCGTCGACCGGCTCCGCCACGACGCCACCGGCGCAGCCCGCCTCCGCCAGGCGGCCGCCCTGGCCGCTCCCGGGACCGGCGCCCCACCGGCCGGCGGCGACAGCGACAGCGACGGCGATGGCGGATTCGGCGACGACCGGCTGCGGCTGATGTTCACCTGCTGCCATCCCGCGCTGGCGCCCGACGCCCGCGTCGCGCTCACCCTGCGCACCCTCGCCGGCCTCACCACCGCCGAGATCGCCCGCGCGTTCCTGGTCTCCGAACCCGCGATGTCCAAGCGCCTCACCCGCGCCAAACGCAAGATCCGCGCCGCCGGCGTCCCCTACCGCGTCCCGCCCCCGCACCAGCTGCCCCGGCGGCTCGGCGCCGTCCTGGCCGTGCTGTACCTGCTGTTCAACCAGGGATACACCGCCGGCGGCGACCCCGAACGGCGCGGGCTGTGCGCCGAGGCGATCCGGCTGGCCCGCGTGCTGGCCGCGCTGATGCCCGCCGAGCCCGAACCGCGCGGCCTGCTGGCGCTGATGCTGCTGCACGACGCCCGCGCCGCCACCCGCGTCGACGCCACCGGCACGCTGGTCACCCTGGAGCACCAGGACCGCGCCCGCTGGGACGCCGCCGAGATCGCCGAGGGGCTGCGGATCCTGGACGCCGCGCTGCACGACGCCCGCGCCGCCGGCCGCCCCGCCGGGCCGTACCAGGTGCAGGCCGCCATCGCCGCCTGCCACGCCACCGCCCCCGACGCCGCCTCCACCGACTGGCCGCAGATCGCCGCGCTCTACGACGTCCTGGCCCGCCTGGTCCCCACCCCGGTCGTCGCGCTCAACCGCGCCGTCGCGGTCGGCATGGCCCACGGCCCGAACGCCGGTCTCGCCCTGGTCGAACGGCTGGAGCGCGACGGCGCCCTGGACGGCTACCACCTGCTGCCCGCCACCCGCGCCGACCTGCTGCGCCGCCTGGACCGCCGCGCCGAGGCCGCCGCCGCCTACCGCGCCGCCCTCGCCCTGACCGGCACCGACGCCGAACGCCGCTACCTCACCCGCCGCCTCACCGAGGTCACCGCACCCGGCACCGCCGGAACCTGCGGAGCCGGGCCCGGCTGACCGGCGCGACCCGTCCGGAAAATCGGGGAAGGACGATCGCGAGCGGGTGTCCGTTCGGCGGCCGCCCGTCCGTCGGTGGGACGAACGGTCCGCACCCGGCGGCCCGCCTCCACGAACCGAAAGGAACGCCCGTGGACACCGTGCACTCCAAGGACGGCACCCCCATCGCCTACGACCGCACCGGCAGCGGACCGGCGCTGGTGTGCGTCGGCGGCGCCCTCAACGACCGCGGATCGGCCGCGCCCCTCGCCGGCCTGCTCGCGCCCCGCCGCACCGTCGTCACCTACGACCGCAGGGGACGCGGCGGCAGCGGCGACACCGCCCCCTACGCCGTCGAACGCGAGATCGAGGACCTGGCCGCCGTCATCGACGCCGCGGGCGGCTCCGCCGCGGTGTACGGGATGTCCTCGGGCGCCGTGCTGGCACTGCGGGCCGCCGCGCAGGACCTGCCCATCACCCGCCTCGCCCTCTACGAACCCCCGTTCACCCCCGACGAGCCCGACCGCGTCCGGCGGTCCCGCGATTACGCCGCCGAGCTGAACCGCCGCCTCTCCCAGGACCGCCCCGGCGACGCGCTGGAGCTGTTCATGACCGGCGTCGGCATGCCCGCCGAACTCCTCGCGCAGATGCGCCACGCCCCCATGTGGCCCGCCCTGGAGGCCCTCGCCCCCACCCTCGCCTACGACTCGGCCGTCATGGACGACACCGCCGGAGGCGTCCTGCCCACCGCGACCGCCGCCGCCGTCACCGTCCCGGCCCTGGTGCTGGCCGGCGGCGCCAGCCCCGCCTGGATGCGCGACGCCGCCCGCCGCCTCGCCGGCCTGCTGCCCGCCGGCGCGCACCGCGTCCTGGACGGCCAGACCCACGACGTCGCACCCGACGTCCTCGCCCCCGCCCTGGAGGACTTCCTGACCACCTGACCGCAGGGCCCGGCCCGCGCCCGCCGCTCGCCTTCATGCCGAGGAGCGGCGGGTGCGGGCCGGGCCCGGTTCAGACCGGGACCTCCACGTGGCCGGGCGCGCCGCGGACCACGGCGGCGCGGCCCGCGGTGACCTGCGCCGCCCACGCCTCGAACGCCGCCACCTCCTCCACCGGCACCGCCACGTCCGCCTCCACCGCCGCCCCGTACCGGACATCGGACGGCTGGACGCCGCGGCCGTGCAGATCCCCCAGGAACCGCCCCGCCAGCGCGTGCTCCACCCGCACCGTCACCGCCAGCACCGGCCGCAGCTCCACCACCCCGACCGCGTCGACCGCCTCCGACACCGCCTGCCCGTAGGCGCGCACCAGCCCGCCCGCGCCCAGCTTCACCCCGCCGAAGTAGCGGGTGACCACCGCGACCGTCCCGGTCAGGCCGCGGCGCACCAGCACCTCCAGCATCGGGATCCCCGCCGTCCCCGCCGGCTCCCCGTCGTCGCTGCTCTTGGTGATCTCACCGTGCTCGCCCACCACGTACGCCGAGCAGTTGTGGGTGGCGTCGCGGTGCGCTCGGCGGTGCCGCGCCAGGAACTCCACCGCCTCGGCCTCGCCGGCCGCGCGCGCCAGCGTGCACACGAACCGGGACCGGCGGATCTCCAGCTCGCGGGAGCCCCCGCCCTTGATCATGCGCATGTCGGCCCCGAGTCTAGGCGCGCACCCCCGCACAGGCCCCCGGCGGCGGCCGGTGTCAGCCCTTGGGGAACGGCCACGGGTTCGGCGCGCACCCGTACAGCGACTTGGTCTGCTGCACCATCACCGGCGCGGGACGCCCCCTGCCCGGGCACTGCCGGTGGTCGTGGCCGAGCGCGTGCCCGACCTCGTGGTTGATCACGTACTCGCGGTAGGAGGCCAGGTCGCGGCCGTAGGACGCGGCGCCCTCGCCGTAGCGCAGGGCGTTGACGACCGAGCGGTCCCCGTGCCGGCACGACAGCTCCCCGCCGGTGACCAGCGGCGCGCACATCCGGTCGGTCATCGCCGGGCTCGACAGCGCCACCCGGAACCGCACCGGCCCGCGGGCGACCCGCTCGAAGCGCATCGCGCCGCCGTGCCCCCAGCTGCGCGGGTCGTTCAGCACCCGCTGCACCTCCGCCGCGAAGTCCGCGCCGCTGATCGGCAGGCCCCGCTCCACCTCCACCATGTACCGCACGAGGGTGCCCCGCGACCCCGGCGGCGCCGCCTTGCCCGGCACCACGGCGTAGCGCCCGCTCGCCGACTCCGGGACCCGCACCCGGGCCGGCTGGCGGCGGCCGTTCACCACCGGCCCCTGCACCACGGTCGTGCCCGTCTTCCCGGCGGGCCGCCTCGACGGCGACGGCGGCGGGGACGGCCGCGATGGCACCCGGGCCGCTTGCGGGCGGGCCCGGCCGTGATCGTGGCCCGTCATCGACACGGCGACGACGGCGCCCGCGCCCAGCAGCACGACGGCGCCGGCGGCCGCGCCCGCCCCCGTCCGGCGGCGCCCGCTGCGCCGCCCCTTGGCCGGACGCGGCGGACGTGACGCGGCGGGATCGTCCTGGAGATCGTGCACGGTGCTCCGCTCTCGGCGAGTGCACCGGAGCGGCCCGGCCGCGGCGGCGGGCGGAAGGCGCGCACGGCCCGCCTCCGCCACGCCCCATCCGGCCCCCGACCTGCACGGACGCAACCCCGGCACATGTCGTTGATCTTGCGTTGATCGTATCGGGGCCGGACGCGCGAGCGGCGGACGGGGCCCGGCCGGGCGCCGGTCAGCCGCCGGTCAGCCGCCGGTCAGCCGCCGGTCAGGCGTCGATCAGGTCGATCAGGTCGGCGATGGAGGGCACCACCCGGTGCGGGCGGAACGGGAAGCGGCCCACCTCGTCCTTGCGGGTCACCCCGGTCAGCACCAGGATCGTCTCCAGGCCCGCCTCCACGCCCGCGACGATGTCGGTGTCCATCCGGTCCCCGACCATCGCGGTCTGCTCGCTGTGCCCGCCGACCACGTTCAGCGCCGTCCGCATCATCAGCGGGTTCGGCTTGCCGACGAAGTACGGCTCCACCCCCGTCGCCCGGGTGATCATGGCGGCGACGGCGCCGCAGGCGGGCAGCGACCCCTCCTGGGACGGGCCGACCGGGTCGGGGTTGGTCGCCACGAACCGGGCGCCGCCCTCGATCAGCCGGATCGCCTGGGTGATCTGGGAGAAGCTGTAGGTGCGGGTCTCGCCCAGCACCACGTAGTCGGGGCTGATGTCGGTGAGGACGTAGTCGGCCTCGTGCAGCGCCGTGGTCAGCCCCGCCTCGCCGATCACGTACGCCGACCCCTCGGGCCGCTGGTCGGCCAGGAACCGGGCGGTGGCCAGCGCCGAGGTCCAGATGAACTCGGCCGGGACCTGCAGCCCGAGCGCGGCCAGCCGCGCCGACAGGTCGCGGCGGGTGTAGATCGAGTTGTTGGTCAGCACGAGGAACGGCTTGCCGGAGGCGGCGAGCCTGCGGATGAACTCGTCGGCGCCGGGGACGGGGTGGCCCTCGTGCACCAGCACGCCGTCCATGTCCGACAGCCAGTACTCGATCGGCTTGCGCTCGCTCATGTCCCCATTGTCGCAGGTGGAGATCTTCGCGTGGAACGGTCCGCGCGAAGGCGGCGGACGCCCCGCCCGGCGGACGCCGCGGGAGCGCGGGCCGTTGACCGGCGCGTGAGACAAATCATAGGTTTGCCCCACGGCGCGCCGAACCGTGTTCGGTGTCCGGGCCGCTCGGCGGCGCGCCGGTGTGGTCCGCGGGAGGCGCGCGTGCAGAGCCGTGAGGTGAACAGCCCCGAGCTGAGGAGCATCGCCGAGGTCAGGGCCGAGATGACGGCCCCCGGGCAGCTGTTCGAGATGGACGAGGTCGACGTCCGCGGCGTGCGGACCCGCGTCTGGAAGAACGCCCCGACCACCCTGCGCGAGATCCTGGAGCTCTCCCGCGGGCACGGCGACGCCCCGTTCCTGGTCTACGAGGACGACCGGCTGAGCTTCGCCGAGCACCACCGGCGCGCCGCGGCGTTCGGGCGGCTGCTGGCCGGGACCTACGGGGTCGCCAAGGGCGACCGGGTCGCGATCGCGATGCGCAACTACCCCGAATGGTCGGTGGCGTTCTTCGGCGCCGCCGTCGCCGGCGCGGTCGTCGTCCCGCTCAACGCCTGGTGGAGCGCCGACGAGCTGGAGTACGGGCTGCGCGACAGCGGCGCCAAGGTCCTCATCGCCGACGCCGAGCGCGCCGAGCGCCTCGCCGCCGTCCTGCCGGGCCTGGACGTCGCCGTGCTGGTCGCCCGCCCCGGCGCCGCCGGCGGCGCGCCGCCCACGGGCGCCGAGTCGTTCGACGCCGCTCTGGAGCGGGCGCTGGCCGACGGCCGCGAGGAACTGCCGGACGTGGCGATCGGCCCCGAGGACGACGCCACGATCTTCTACACCTCCGGCACCACCGGACGGTCCAAGGGCGCCCTCGGCACCCACCGCAACATCACCACCAACCCCGTCAGCCTCGCCTACGGGCTGCTGTCGGCCGGGGTGCGCGCCGGCGGCAGCGTCGAGCAGCTCACCACCCCGCAGCCCCGCGTCACCCTGCTGAGCGTCCCGTTCTTCCACGCCACCGGCTGCCACTCGGTGCTGGTGTCCAGCGCCATGCAGGGCGGCACCGTCGTGCTGATGTACAAGTGGGAGGTGCGCAAGGCGCTGGAGCTGATCGAGCGGGAGCGCGTCACCGGGTTCGGCGGGGTGCCGACCATGGCGTGGCAGGTGCTGACCTCCCCCGACTTCGACAAGTACGACACCTCCAGCCTCACCGGCGTCAGCTACGGCGGCGCGCCCGCCGCGCCCGCGCTCGTCGACAAGATCAAGGAGCGGCTGCCCGAGCGGGTCCCCGGCAACGGCTACGGCCTCACCGAGACCTCCTCGGTCACCACCTACAACGGCGGCGTGAACTACCTGGAGCACCCCGACAGCGTCGGCCCGCCCGTCGCGGTCTGCGACGTCAGGGTCGTCGACCCCGCCACCGGCGAGGACCTGCCCGCCGGCGAGGTCGGCGAGCTGCTCATCGCCGGCCCCAACGTCATCAAGGGGTACTGGAACAAACCGGAGGCGACCGAGCAGGCGTTCGTCGGCGGCTGGTTCCACAGCGGCGACCTGGCCCGCGTCGACGCCGACGGGTTCGTCTACATCGTCGACCGCGCCAAGGACATGCTGATCCGCGGCGGCGAGAACATCTACTGCGCCGAGGTCGAGGCCGCCCTCTACGAGCACCCCGCCGTCGCCGACTGCGCCGTCATCGGCGTCCCCCACGAGGTGCTCGGCGAGGAGGTCGGCGCCGTCGTGGTCCCCCGCCCCGGCACCGCGCCCGCCCCCGAGGAGATCCAGGCGTTCCTGCGCGAGCGGATCGCCGCGTTCAAGGTCCCCGTCCACTTCTGGTTCCGCGAGGAGGGACTGCCCCGCAACCCCGGCGGGAAGATACTCAAGACCCGGCTGCGCAGCGAACTGCTCGGCTGACCCGCCACGCCGGCGCGCCCGACCCACCCCCGGGCGCGCCGGTAACGTGATCGCGTGAGCGAACAGCAGCAGCCCGCGGGCGACGCGATCCGCCAGATCAACGCGCCGGACCTGGCGCCCGGCCCCGGCTACAGCCACGTCGTGTCCGTGGACGTCCCCGGACGCCTCCTGGTGCTAAGCGGCCAGATCGCCCTGGACGCCGCCGGCAACCTCGTCGGCCCCGGCGACCTCGCGGCCCAGACCCGGCAGGTGTTCACCAACCTGCAGGCCGCGCTGGCCGCCGCCGGCGCCCGCTGGGAGCACGTGATCCGGCTCGGGTACTTCCTGCGGGACGCGGGCCAGGCCGGCGTCGTGCGGGCCGTCCGCACCGAGATGCTGCCCGACGGCGTCGACCCCGCCGCGTCACTGATCCAGGTGTCCGGGCTGGTCCGCGACGACCTGCTCATCGAGGTCGAGGCCCTCGCCGTCGTCCCCACCGGACACTGACCCCGGCACTGACGTCGGACACAGCCCCGGGCGCGGTGTTCCGGTACGCCGAAGGGGCGGGACGCGGGCGTCCCGCCCCTTCGAGGCGTCCGGCGCGGGCGCGCCTGCGCGGGGCCCGCCGGTCAGACGTTCACGCCGAAGTCGGCGGCGATGCCCGCCAGCCCCGACGCGTACCCCTGGCCGACCGCGCGGAACTTCCACTCCGCGCCGTTGCGGTACAGCTCGCCGAACACCATCGCGGTCTCGGTCGAGGCGTCCTCGGACAGGTCGTAGCGGGCGATCTCGCCGCCGCCGGCCTGGTTCACCACCCGGATGAAGGCGTTGCGGACCTGGCCGAAGCTCTGCTGCCGGCCGTCGGCGTCGTAGATCGACACCGGGAACACGATCTTGGAGATCTCGGCCGGGACGTTCTGCAGGTCCACCTTGATCTGCTCGTCGTCGCCCTCGCCCTCGCCGGTCAGGTTGTCGCCGGTGTGCTCCACCGACCCGTCGGGGCTCTTGAGGTTGTTGAAGAACACGAAGTGCTGGTCCGACGGCACCTTGTTCTCCGCCGAGCACAGCAGCGCGCTGGCGTCCAGGTCGAAGTCGGTTCCGGTCGTCGTCCGCACGTCCCAGCCCAGACCCACCACGACCGCGGTCAGTCCGGGAGCCTCCTTGGTCAACGAGACGTTGCCGCCCTTGCTCAGACTGACTCCCACTGTGCCTACCTCCGTATCGGACCGGCGGATGACGGTCACCCGCGGCCTGTCTAAGCAGAACGGTAGCCAGTCCCCGCCGGTTCCCCCGGCTGATTCCCCCATTCCCGGCGTGGCGTGCCGCTCCGGCACCCGCCCCGCCTGCACCGAGCCCCGCCCGGCGCCGGTGCGGGCGTCGGCGTGGGCGTCGGCGTGGGCCTGTCAGCCGCCGGTCAGGAACGCCGCCGGCGCGGTGATCACCGGGGGCAGCTCGAACGCCGCCGCCAGTTCCGCCGCGCGCGGCGCCAGCTCGTCGCAGGTCCGCCTGCGCGCCGCGTGCACCTCCTCCAGCCAGCCGGGCGGCACCACGCCCTCGTCCAGCAGCCCGGCGGCGCGGCGGTCCATCCAGTTCAGGGCGTGCAGCCGCAGGACGGGACCCAGCGCCGCCGGCCCGGACTCCCGGGCGGCGTCGCAGATCTCCAGCGTGAGGCGGTCGGCGCAGGCGGTCGCGGTCCGCGCGGCCAGCGCCAGGTTGTCGTTCCAGGCGGTGAACGGGTCGGCGCCCGCGCCGGCGGCGGCCCGGACCCGTTCGGCGAGCCGGTCGCGCATCCGCCGCTCGGCCTCGCGCGCCAGGAACAGCCACACCCGCGGGGAGTCCAGGTCGCCGTCGTCGGGCGGGCCGGGCACCGCCTCGGGCGGAGTGTAGCGGTCCAGGTCGGCCATCGCCCGCGCCGTGTCGTACAGGATCAGCTCGTTGTCGCCGCCGGCGTTCATGTAGGCGTGGGTGAGGCCCCGGTAGGCGTTGAGGCGCTCGACGGCCGCGAACCCGGGCGCGCCCGAGTGCACCCGGCACGTCGACACCGTGTCCTGCGCGGCGACGGTGGCCGCCGCCTTCAGCAGCGCCAGGTCCCGGTCGACCGCCGACCAGGGCGCCCACGCGGTCTCCGGCCCGCCGGCCGGGGCGTCGGCGGAGGTGCGGCGGGCCTTGACGTGGGAGGCGACGGCGGTCAGCGCGTACGCCGACGCCAGCGCGCCCAGCACCGCCTCCTGCTGGTTGCGGTAGTCGGTCAGCGGGCGGCGCGGCGCGAGCCGGCCGAGGGTGGAGCGGCCCGCCGAGTGCGCCAGCAGCATCCCGGCGGACGCGCGGGTGATCGCCGCCGACGCCGAGATCACCGCCCGCCACACCGCGGGCGCGATCCCCATCGAGCGGGTCAGCCGCGCCGCCGGGGACCCGGCCGGGTCGTGGAAGGAGCCGTCGGCGTCGATGCGGGCGCCGTCGCGCAGCCACGCCTCGTAGGGGACGTGCAGGTCCTCCAGCAGCACGGCCGCGTAGTCGACCTGCAGCCCGGTCGTCTCGGGCGCCGGGACGATCCGCACGCCGGGCGGCGCGGCGCCGTCCGGGCCGCGCACCGGCACCGCGAACACGAACACCCCGCGTTCCTCGCCGCCGTGCACGAGGGTGGCGTAGACGCAGGCGGTCTTGGGGACGCCGGGGTGGGCGGTGCTGGTGGGGAACTTGGCGGCCTGCACGTCGGGGGTGCTCAGCACGAACCCGCCGGTGGCGGGGTCGTGGGCGGCGATGGTGCGCGGCGACAGGTGGCTGTTGCTGCGGCCGACCTCGGTCATCAGCAGCGCCCCGAACGAGTCCATCGACTCCAGCGACTCGCGGGCGGTGCCCGGCTCGTCCCGCCCGGGGCCGAACCGCAGGATCGGGCCGAGCGCGAGGGTGTAGTGCAGCATCATCACGTGGAACAGCGCGGGGTCGGCGATCGCGGCGCGTTCCAGCAGCGCGCACAGCGCCGGCGGGTCGTCCAGCAGCTCGGACGCGGGCGGCGCGGCGAGGCCGGCGCGCCGCAGCCGCGCGTAGGTGAGGGCCTGGTGGTCGCGGGCGGTCAGATCGCCGGGGTAGGTGAAGAACTCCTCGGGGACGGCGTCGGTGAGCCGTTCGCGGAGCTTGGGGCCGGGGGACGCGCCGCGCACGAAACCGGCGAGGTCGCCATCGGGGGAGGTGCCCATGGACATGCCCATCGCGCTGCTCTCCTGTCGGGACGGAGTGGTCGGGGCCGAGTTGCGGGCGGGGGGCGGGGCGGGGGCTCGCGGGTTCAGGCCTGCGGGTCGGGGGCGACGCCGGGCGCGGACTTGCCGACCGGCGGCCCGTCGTCCCCGGTGAAGCCGGGGCCCGTCACGTCGGGCGCGGACTCGGTGGTGCGGGGCCGCGGCACGCCCTGGCGGGGCCGGTCGCGCAGCGGCACCAGGAAGGTGTGCGCGTCCGGCACGCTGAGGCGGGCGCACTGGCACAGCGCGTTGCCGGCGCCAGCCTCGGCGAACACCGTCGCGCCGGCGGCGTGCACGGCCCGTAGCGTCTCCGGCAGCCGGACGGGTTTGACGATGCAGTCGGCCAGCGCGCGGTGCAGGTCGTCGTCGTCGCGGTAGGCGCGGCCGCGCACCGGGGAGTGCACCGGCACCTCCAGCGGCCGCTGCGGGAACGGGCGGATCATCGCGTACCACTCGTCGTCGGCGCCGGCCATCGCGGGATGGTGCGACAGGTAGGGCACGGCGAGCCGGACGGCGCGCACCCCGGCGCCGCGGGCGGCGTCCAGCACCGCCTCCAGCGGCGCGTCGGGGCCGGAGACGACGGTGACCGAGGGGGCGTTCAGGCACGCGACGACGACCTCGGGGGCGCCGGCGGCGTCGATGCAGGCGCGGGCGCCGTCCTCGCCGGCCTCCAGCAGCGCCATCCCGCCGCCGGCGCCGCGCCGCGACAGCACGTCGACGAGGCCGACGGCCATCCGGGCGCCGTCGGCGATGGCGAACACGCCGGCGCACACCATCGCGGCGATCTCCCCGAAGCTCTGCCCGACGGCGAAGCCGGGCTGCACGCCCATGGCGCGCAGCGCCCGGTCGACGGCGACGGAGGAGGCGTATCCGGCGAGCTGGGCGACGCCGGGGGCGCGGGCCGCGGCGCGGTAGCCGGCGGGGTCCTCCAGCAGGATCGCGCGCATCGACGGCCAGCCGTCCGGCAGGCCCTCCTGGACGGCGTCCAGGACGTCGGCGGCGGCGCGTGCGGCGGCGGGCCCGGAACGTGCCAGGGAGGGCAGGTCCGGCACGCCGGCCGAGCCGGTCCCGGCGAACAGGAACGCGCAGACGTCGTCGGGCTTGAGCTCCCCGGCGGGATCGAAGGGGCCGTCCGGCTGGAAAGAGGGATGGGACACGCGGGGTCTCCTTACCTGAAAGGAAGGATCTCTTTTCTATTCGGATAAAGGCCACTTGGCAGGGAGTTATGGAACACACATCCTGAAATGGGATTATTCACTTATGGAATCGGCCTGGCAACCGTCGGTGCACCGGAGAGGATCACCGGGCGGCCGGCCGGCGGCGCCGGGCCGGACCGGCCGACGACGACCACCGGCCTCACCGCCGGTTGGGGGGAGCGACGCATGACCTGGAGCGACCAGCAGCCCGCGCACACCCGGTGGGCGATCCGCGGCACCGGCTCCCACCTGCCCGAACGGCGGATCCCCAGCACCGAGGTGTCGCGCTCCCTCGGCCTGGAGCCCGACTGGATCGAGCGGCGCACCGGCATCCGCAACCGGCACGTCGCCGCGCCCGGGCGGGCCGCCTCCGACCTCGCCGCCGCCGCCGCGCACGAGGCGCTGGACGCGGCCGGGCTGCGGCCCGACGACATCGGGCTGATCGTGCTCGGCACCTCCACCCCCGACGAGCTCGGCCCCTCCACCGCCTGCCGCGTCCAGGCCCTGATCGGCGCCCGCGCCGCCGCGGCCTTCGACGTCGCCGCCGCCTGCAGCGGCTTCGTGTTCGGGCTGCAGGCCGCGCTCGGCTGGCTCGCCGCCCAGCGCGGCGCCGCCCCGTACGCGCTGGTCATCGGCGTGGAGGTGTACTCGCGGTTCCTCGACCCGGCCGACCGCGGCACCGCCGCGCTGTTCGGGGACGGCGCCGCCGCCGCGGTCGTCGGGCCCGTCCCCGCCCCCTACGGGATCGGGCCGGTCACGCTCGGCTCGGACGGCACCCGCGCCGGCGACGTGCTCATCCCCGCCGGCGGCGCCCGCCGCCCCCCCCCCCCCCCCCCCCCGCCCGATCTCGGCCACACCATCCACATGGACGGACGCGCCGTCCGCGACTTCATCACCGCGATCCTCCCCCGGCTCGTCGCCGAGGCGTGCGAGGACGCCGCGGTCAAACCCGCCGACCTCGCCCTGGTGGTCCCGCACCAGCCCAACCCGCGGCTGGTGGCGTCCCTGGCCGGGCCCCTCGGCCTCGACCCCGCGCAGCTGATGATCGCCGGGGAGGACGTCGGCAACATCGGCGCCGCCAGCCTGCCCTACGCGCTGGACCGCGCCGTGCGCACCGGCCGCGTCAAAGGCGGCGACCTGGTGCTGCTCGCCGGCTTCGGCGCGGGCCTGACCTGGGGCCGCACCCTCATCACCTGGCCGGACGCCTGACACCGCGCTTGCCGGGCGGCCCCGGACGCGGGCGGGCCGCGCGGGCGAGGCCGCGCGGCCCGACCAGGAGGGCGCCCGCTTCACCGGCGGGACCGGGCCGCCAGGGAGCGCAGCAGGCCGGCGGTCTCGGCGCGGCGGTCCCAGGCGATCACCGCGCACACCGCGGCCAGCGCGGCGGGGAACAGCGCCCACGCGGCGTCCAGCACCAGCAGGTGGGTGAGGACCGCGCCGGCCAGCAGGCCGATCAGCGCGGTCGCGGCGGACCCGGCCAGCCGCGGGACCACCAGCCCGATCGCCCCGGCGGCCTCGACGGTCCCGGTCAGGTACCGGAACCACTGGCCCCAGCCGATCCTGGTGAACGTCTCGACCGCGTCGGCCTGCCCGGCGAACTTCGGCATCGCCGAGGCGAAGAACAGGAACGCGGCGATGAGGATCTGCGCGGCCCACAGCGCCCGGCGCAGGACGCGGCGGCGGCCCTGGACGGTACCGGTCGCGGTGCCGGCCGCAGTGCCGGTGGCAGTGGTGGGGGCGGCGAGGTTCTGGGTGACGGTCATGGCGGCGTCCTTCCGTGCGAGGTGCTCGTTTCGTGCCTTCACTGACGCGTCGCACGGGCCGGCGCCGGATCGACATCGCGCCGGACTTTTTTCCGGATTTTTCTCGCGGCCCTCGTCAGCCCAGGTCAGGGACGGTCTGAAGGGCTCGCGCGTCCGCGTCGGGGCGGGCGTTGTGGCGGGCGGCGACCGCGGCGGTGACGCGGACGAACGCCGCCAGCGCCCGCGAGCGGGACTGCTCGGGCCACGCCAGCACCAGCGTCGTCGGCGGCGCGTCGGGCACCGGCACCGCCGTCAGGTCCTCGCGCAGCAGCCGCCGGTAGGAGCGCGGCAGCACCGCCACGATCCGGCCGAGCGCGATCAGCTGCATCACCTGGCCGCCGTCGGTCACCAGCGGGCCGTCGCCCTCGTCGGGCCGGTGCGGCAGCCGCGGCAGCCGCTCGCCCGCCAGGTCGGCCATCGACACGCTGTCGCGTCCGGCCAGCCGGTGCGTGCGGGGCAGGACGACGTCCTGCGGCTCCACCATCAGCTCCTCCACGGCCAGGCCGGTGAGGTTCGCGCGCGGCGCGTACAGCAGCGCGGCGTCGGCGGTGCCGTCGTCCAGCGCCTGGCGCGCCCCGTACCCGAACACCATCTCCACCGGCAGCGCGTCCGGCTCCCGCTCGTACTCGGCGAGCATCTCCGGCAGCAGCCCGCCGCCGTCCCCGCCCGGCTTCATCGCCAGCACCAGCCGCGCCCCGCTCTGCCCGGCGCGGCGGGTGCGCCGCACCGCGGCCTGCACGGACTCCAGCGCCGCCTCCCCTTCGGCCAGCAGCGTCTCGCCCGCCGCGGTGAGCGTCACCCGGCGGCTGGTGCGCTCCAGCAGCCGGACGCCGAGCCGCCGCTCCAGCCGCGCGATCGCCCGCGACAGCGGCGGCTGGGCGATCCCGAGCCGCTCGGCGGCCCGCCCGAAGTGCAGCTCCCGCGCGACCTCCAGAAAGTAGGCCAGCTCCCGCGTCTCCACCAGATCCATACCTCCAAGGTATCGGTCGTGGCGTGATCGGTGTTGGAGTCCGGCGGGGGTGCGGTGATGGGGTCGGGGGCATGAGCGAACGACCCATGAACGACAAGATCGCCCTGGTCACCGGGGCGAACAAGGGCATCGGGCACGCCGTCGCGGCGGGCCTGGCCGCGCGCGGCATGACCGTCCTGCTGGCCGCCCGCAACCCCGACCTCGGCGAGAAGGCCGCCGCGGAGCTGCGCGACGCGGGGCACGATGTGCGGTTCGTCCGGCTGGACGTCACCGACGACGCGAGCGTGCGGGCCGCCGCCGACGCCGTGGCCGCCTCCCCGGGACGGCTGGACGTGCTGGTCAACAACGCCGGCATCTCCGAGGGCCCGGGCGACCTGCCGGCCGAGGCCGATCTGGACCGCGTCCGGCGGGTGTTCGACACCAACGTGTTCGGCGTGATGCGGGTGACCAACGCGCTGCTGCCGCTGCTGCGCCGCTCCCCCGCCGGCCGGATCGTCAACGTCTCCAGCGGCACCGGGTCGCTGACCCACATGACCGACCCGGACCACTACTTCTGGAACCTGGGCGCCGTGGCGTCCTACCCCCAGTCCAAGGCCGCGCTGAACATGCTGACCGTCCAGTACGCCAAGCAGCTGCGCGACACCGGCATCCTGGTCAACGCCGTCGCTCCGGGGCCCTGCGCCACCGACTTCGCGATCGAGCACATCCGCGCGGGCCGCACGATCACCCGCACCGCCGAGCAGGGCGCCGCCATCGCGATCCGGATGGCGACCTTGGAGGACGGCGGCCCGACCGGCGGGTTCTTCGACGACGACGGCCCCGTCCCCTGGTAGCGGATCGGCCATCCGGTCGGAGGTGTGATCACCAGGCCGACAGCACCAGGGCCTGGACGGCGAGGGCCGTGGCCGCCTGCGCCGCCAGCCATCCGCGCGGCGGTGCGCCCCGGACCGCCGCGGCCGCCACCAGCCAGGCGGCGAACGGCACCCAGATCCGCTCGACCTCCCCCTTGGTCACCCCGGACAGGTCCAGGACGAACACGCCCAGCAGCGCCGCGCCCGCCGTCAACGCCACGACCGCCGCGGGGGGCAGCGTCCGCGTGCGCGCCGCGTGCCACAGCGTGCCTGCGGCGCGCGGCAGTGCGTGGGCGACCGCCGGGCCCGTCAGCAGCCCCAGCACCGCCAGGTCACCGAACAGGAAGTAGGTGTAGGTCCGCTGCGCGGACCCGCGGCTGATCAGGTAGGTGTCCAGGGTGGCGCGGACACCGTCGGGCCACCAGAACCCCAGCAGCGTGAACGCCGCCGGCACCACCGCCAGCCCCGCCCCGATCCCCGCCAGCACCAAGGGGCGGGGCCGCATCACCAGCAGCACCGCTAGCGGCACCGCGAACAGCGGCAGCAGCCCGTACGACAGGTACGGCAGGCTGCCCAGCAGCAGCCCGCCCGCGACCGCGGCCGCGACCGCCGGGACGGGACGGCGGTCGCGGCGCGCCGCCACCGCCAGCAGCGCCGTCCCCCACGCGCCGACGGCCAGGAAGAACGCGTCCATCGCCGTCGCGATCCACAGCGCCAGCGGCGCCAGCACCAGGAACGGCACCGCCGCCCTAGCCGCCCGCTCCCCCGCCGCGCACCGCAGCGTCACCGCGATCGCCACGACCGCCGACGTCCCCGACGCGATGATGAACGCCGCCGCCCATCCGGTGCCGGGCAGCCCCGCCTTCTCCAGCGCCCACAGCGCCAGCGTCGGCAGCGGCGGATGCCCCCGCACGTGCGTGGTGTAGCCGCCGAGCCGTTCGGTGAAGGTGCGCAGCCACTCCAGCGGGTCGGGCCGCACCTGCGCCAGCCCCGCCGGGTACTCCGTCGGCGCGTTCAGCGGCCCGGCGAGGGCGTCCCACCCGTCGCTGGCCGCGAGCGCGACCGCCCACAGCGCCGCGCCCGCCCACGCCAGCGGCATCAGCGTCCACCACCGCAGCCGCGCCGCCGCCCACGGCAGCGCCGCCACCAGCACGGCCGGCGCCAGCCGCCACGTCAGCGGCCGATCCCGCAACCGCGCGTGCAGCGGGGGCAGCAGGTCCTCGGTCTCCACCCCGGCGCGGCGCAGGTGCCAGCCGGCGGCGAACACCGCCGCGATTCCCGCCGCCCACACCGCGACGGCGATCCATCCCGGCCGGCTCCATCGCCGGGCGTCGGTCCCGGCGGTGTCCGGGCGCGTCCGCGCGTCGGTGACCGTCACCTGTCCCCCTCCTTCTTGGTCCGTGCCGGTGCGGCACGGCGGGCGATCACCAGCCGCGCCGCGAGCACCGCGACCGTCACGGCGGCGATGGCGCCGACGACGATCGCCAGGTTGCGGCCGTAGGGCAGCGGCAGCTGCGAGGGGACGTCGGGGCGGCGCCCGTACCCGAGGACGAGCGGGAGCGCCACCGCCGTCACGCACGCCGCCACGATCAGCGCGGCGCGCACGACCCGCCGGTGGGCGGCCGGGATCCGGCCCGTCACCAGGCCCGCGACCAGGACGGCCGGGACCAGCACGCCGTCGTGCAGCACGGCGGCCCCGATGAACCAGGTCGCCCAGCCGCGGACCGGGACGTCCGCGACGACGCCGCGCATCCCGAAGCCGATGAGCGCCAGCCCCGCCGCGTACGGCACGACGCGCATCACTCTGCGGGCCTTCATGTGACCACCAGCCTTCCGACCCACTTGGTCTGCATGACGCCGGGGCGGCTCGGTGCGATGAGGCGGCACGGGTAGCCGTGGTCGAGGTCCAGGGGCTCGCCGTTCACCCGCAGCGCCAGCAGCGTGAGCGGGTCGTGCCAGTGCGGCGGCTGCACCTGCGAGGTGCGGTACAGGCCGTAGCGTTCCAGCGATTCGACGCGGACGCCGGCGTCGTCGTCGACGCCGGCCATGCGCAGCAGGTCCCGCAGCCGCACGCCCTCCCAGGTCGCCTCGGCGCTCCAGCCCTCCACGCACGCGATCGGCAGCCGCGCCGTGCGCATCGGCATCGCCTGCAGCTGGGCGAGCGTCAGGGTCAGCTCGCGGCGGACGTGTCCGGTGACCGTCAGCCGCCACGCGGGGTCGCGGGCGAGCGCGGTGACGCCGGACGCGGCGGCGGACTTGTTGACCGGCAGGTCCTGCGACCCGATCCCGGGGCGGCGCGGCGCGAGGACCGCCAGCCGCGCCAGCGGCGAGAACGCCTCCCCGACCGTGGTCGCGACGACCACGCCGCTCGCCCCGAAGACCGTCAGCAGGAACGCGCGCCGCTTGAGGCCGTCCTGCGGGCGGGTCATCACCGTCCGGCGCGTCTTGGCCCACTCGTTGGCGATGTGGATCAGCAGCGCGCCGATGACGATGTAGGCGGTCCAGTAGTGCGCGGTGGTGAAGAAGAACCCGAACGCGTACCAGTAGTCGATGTTCAGCACGCCGGTGACCAGCTGGAACAGCGACCCGCCGACCAGGACGAACACCAGCAGCCGCTCGGCCGCGTGCAGGACGGAGCGGGCCGGCGGCCACTGCAGCAGCTTGGGGTAGACCGTCCACAGCTTGGCCAGCAGCAGCGGCACCGCCGCCAGCCCGGTCATGACGTGCAGGCCCTGGGTGACCCGGTACAGGTTCACCGGACGCGACGGCCAGGCCATCCAGCCGGCGGGGTGCTGCATGAAGTGGCTGACCAGCCCGGTCAGGAAGGCGACCAGGAAGCAGGCGCCGAGGGCGATGCCCAGCCAGGCGGCGACGCGCTCGTCGTGCAGGCGGCTGGTGAAGCGTCCGGAGATCGTGGTCAGCGCCGCCGGCGGGACCGGCCGCCGGAACCTGGGCCTGGTCAGGGGTGCAGCGCGACGAACCACCGGCCGGCCTCCTCCCACAGTTCGGTGACGGTCGCCGCGCACGCGGCGGCCAGCGCGGCGGCGCCGTCGGCGGACACGTGCGCCCAGGGGAACCATTCGCCGACGGCGCCGCCTGAGCGCAGCCGCAGCGGCTCGGTCCGCGACCCGGCGCCCGGCGGGTCCACCTCCATCAGCACCCGCCCGCCCGGGCCCAGCAGGGCCAGGACGCGGCGCAGCAGCGCGGCGGGGTCGCCGCCGATGCCGATGTTGCCGTCGGCCAGCAGCACCGTGCGCCACCGTCCCGTGCCGGGCACCCGCCCGAACACGTCCCGGCACAGCGCCGGGCCGCCCGCGGCGATGGTCAGCGCGACCGCGCGGGGCGCCACGTCGATGCCCAGCACCGGGATCCCGCGCCGGGCCAGCGCCACCGTCAGCCGTCCGGGCCCCGACCCGACGTCGAGGGTGGGTCCCGCGCAGCGGTCCAGCAGGCCGGTGTCGCCGCCGCGCAGCGCCAGCCAGTCCCGCAGCGGCAGCGGGCGGCGGCGGCCGTCGGCGTGCTCGATCTCCACGGCCGCGCGGCCGCGCAGCGCCTCCTCGTACAGTTCGCCGATCATGCCGGGACGGTCCTGGTCCCCAGGGCCCGCACCGCGGCGGCGAACCGGCCGCCGGGCGCCGCCGCGGCGACCGCCTCGGCGTCGGGCGGGGTGTCCACGTCGGTCAGCTCCGGCATCCGCGCCACCCGCAGCCCGGCGGCGCGCAGCCGGGCGAGCTGGAGCGCTCCGGTGTCGGGCCGCGACATCGGGACGCCCAGCAGCAGCCGCTCGTCGGGGCGGCGCAGCCCGAGCAGCCAGAAGCCGCCGTCGCGGGCCGGGCCGAACACCGCGTCGTGCGAGCGCAGGGCCCGGCCGGCGCGGGCCAGCAGCGCTGGCGTGACCTGCGGGGTGTCCATCCCGATCAGGACCAGCGGCCGGCCGTCGCAGGCGTCGGCGAAGGCGTGCGCAAGCGTATCGTCCAGGCCGCCGCCGCGCTGGGCGAGCACGGCGAACCCGTCCGGCAGCCACGGGCCGGGCGTCCCGGCGAGCGCCAGGACGCGGCGCGGCGCGGGCGTGGCGGCGACCGCCGCGAGGGTGTCGTGCAGGGCCGCGTCCGCCAGCGCGCCGGCCAGCACGGGCGTGTAGGCGCTGGTCAGCCGGGTCTTCACCCGGCCGGGCACCGGCTGTTTGGCGATGACGACCAGGTCGGCGCCGGCGTCGCCCGCGCCGTCGCGGGGCGGCCGGTGGTGCGGGGCGCTCATGAGGAGACCTCCGCCAGGACGCGGCGCATGTCGCGGACGGCGCGGACCGTCCCGCCGACCGTCCCGGTCACCTTCGACCGGCCGGTGCGCGGCAGGTACGCCACGTCCAGCTCGCCGATCCGCCAGCCGGCGCGGGCGGCGCGCAGCACCATCTCCAGCGGGTAGCCGAACCGGCGGTCGGCCAGGTCGAGGGTGAGCAGGTCGGCGCGCCGCGCGGCCCGCATCGGGCCGAGGTCGTGCAGCCGGGTGCCGGCGCGCCGGTTCAGCGACCGGGCCAGCACGGCGTTGCCGAGCCGTGCGTGCGGCGGCCAGGCGCCGCGCGGCGGCGGGCGGCGCCGGCCCAGCACCAGCGCCGGTCCGCCGGCCTGGAGCCGGTCGAGTTCGGCGACCATGCGGGGCAGCTGCGCGGGGTCCATGGAGGCGTCGGCGTCCATGACGCACACGACCTCGGCGGTGGCGGCCAGCAGCCCGCGGTGGCAGGCGGCGCCGAACCCGCGGGTCGGGGCCGGCACCACCTCGGCGCCGTGGTCCGCGGCCACGCGCGCGGACCCGTCGGTGGAGGCGTTGTCGACCACCAGGGGCCGGAACCCGGCGGGCATCCGGGACAGCACCCAGGGCAGTGCCTCGGCCTCGTTGAGGCACGGGAGAATCACGTCGATCACGGCTCTGACGCTACTTTCGGTGACGGGGCGGCGACCCTTACGAAGTGGTGACGGGCTGCCGGGCCGGGCCGGCTCCGTCCCGGGCGAACTCGGCGATGCCCTCGCCGAACGGCACGGACGGGGAGAATCCGAGCTCGCGGCGGGCGCGGTCGGGCCGGGCGACGATGTGGCGGACGTCGCCGAGCCGGTGACCGCCGGTGACGCGCGGCGCCGGGCCGCCGAACACGCCGGCGAGGGCGTCCGCCATGTCGCCGATGGTGCGGGGCTCGCCGCTGGCGATGTTGTAGGCGCGCAGCCCGCCGGGCGCGGGCGGGCCGGCGGTGAGGCGCTCCAGGGCGAGCACGTTGGCGCGGGCGACGTCGCGGACGTGCACGAAGTCGCGGCGCTGCGCGCCGTCCTCGAACACCAGCGGCGCCTGGCCGTTCATCAGCCGGGACCGGAAGATCGCGGCGACGCCCGCGTAGGGGGTGTCGCGCGGCATCCGCGGCCCGTACACGTTGTGGTAGCGCAGCGCCGCGACCGAGCCGCCGGTCGCGCGCGCCCACGACGCCGCCAGGTGCTCCTGGGCGAGCTTGGTGTCGGCGTAGGCGTTGCGGGGGTCGAGGAGCGCGTCCTCGGCGACGGTGCCGGGTGTGAGGGGGCGGCCGCAGTCGGGGCAGCCCGGCTCGTAGCGTCCGGCGCGCAGGGCCTCTTCGGGGCGCGGCGCGGGGCGGACCGGGCCGTGCTCGCTGCAGGTGTAGGCGCCCTCCCCGTAGACGACCATCGAGGAGGCCAGCACCAGCGTGCCGACTCCGGCGCGGGCCATCTCGGCCAGCAGCACCGCGGTGCCGTGCACGTTCACCGAGGCGTAGTCGGGCAGGTCCGAGACGTCCACGCCGAGGCCGACCTTGGCGGCCTGGTGGCAGACGGCGTCCGCGCCCTTCAGCCGGCGTGCGACGGCGGCGGCGTCGCGGACGTCGGCGGTGCCGGCCGCGCCGCCGGAGGGGGTGAGGCCGTCGGGCCGCAGGTCCAGGCCGCGGACCCGGTGGCCCGCGGCGGTGAGGGCCTCGGCGATGTGGGAACCGATGAAACCGGCCGACCCGGTGAGCAGTACGTCCATGCCGTCGAACGGTAGGGCGCGGCGGCGGCCCGGACCCGCGTGAAGGCGCCGGTCAAGGCACCTTGTTCGAGACTTGTAAGATCTGCGGACCTTCCGGGGGCGGCGGTCAAGGGAGGGCCGGGGACCGGCCGCGGGGCGGTCAGGCGGCGACGCGGGAGGCCAGCAGCCCGGCGGCCTTGTCGGCGTCGGCCTCGGTGGTGGACAGGTGGAACGCGCAGCGCAGCCGCCCGGCCCGCACCGAGGCGATCACCCCGTTCGCGCGCAGCAGGTCGGCGGTGCCGTCGGTGACGGGCACCGACACGATCGCCGAGTCGCCGGGCTCCAGCCCGAGCGCGCTCTGGAAGCGGCGCGCCAGCGCCACGTCGTGCTCGTGGATCGCCGCGACGCCGACCCGCTCGATGAGTTCCAGGGCGGGGGCGTGCCCGGCCCAGCACTGCCACGCCGGCGACAGGTCCAGGCGCCGCGCGTCGGAGGCCAGCCGCAGCGGCGTGCCGTAGATGGAGTCCCAGATGTCGGCGCCGGCGTACCAGCCCGCGCCGACCGCCGGGAGCGAGGCCAGCGTCTCCTCGGTACCGGCGAGGAAGCAGGTGCCGCGCGGTCCGAGCAGCCACTTGTAGCCCGAGCACACCAGCCAGTCGGCGCGGCCGGCGGGCAGCGGCAGCCATCCGGCGGCCTGCGTGGCGTCCAGCAGGACGCGGGCGCCGCCGGCGTGCGCGGCGGTGATCAGCTCGTCCATGGGGGCGATGCGCCCGTCGGCCGACTGCACCGCCGACACCGCGACCAGGTCGGTGCCGGCGCCGGCGTGCTCGGCGATGCGTTCCAGCGGGACCTCCCGGACCTTCAGGTCGGGGCGGGCCAGGAACGGGAACAGCAGCGAGGTGAAGTCGCCCTCGGCGACCAGGACGCGGGCGCCGGCGGGCAGCGACGCCGCGACCAGCCCGACGAAGTAGGACGCCTGGGAGCCGGCGGCGACGCGGCTCGCGGGCAGCCCGACCAGCCGCGCGAACGCCTCGCGGGAGCGGGTGACGGCCTGGTCGAGGTCGGCCGGCACCAGCAGCCCGGCCGCGCGGTCCCGCTCGGCCGCCAGCATCGTCTCGTGCGCGGCGCGCGGCGGCAGTCCGTAGGTGGCGGTGTTGAGGTAGGCGACGCCGGCGGTGAACTCCCGCTGCGCCTCCTGCACGGAAAGGGTCATGCCCCGATGGTGGTACACGACCCTGCCATAGGACAAAGTACGGTTTTCTGGATGACCCATCAGTTCTGTTGATACCTTGCGGTCATGCTGGACCTGCATCGCGGGCGGATCCTGCGGGAGGTCGCCCGGCTCGGCTCGATGACGGCCGCCGCGCGGTCGCTGGCCTACACCCAGCCGGCGGTGTCGCACCACATCGCCCGGCTGGAGGCCGAGGTCGGCACCGCGCTGGTGGTGCGGCACGGCCGCGGCGTCCGGCTCACCGAGGCCGGCCGGGTCCTGGTCGAGCACGTCGAGGACGTCCTGGCCCGGATGGACGACGCCGAGGAGCGGATCGCCGCGATCGCCGGGCTGCGCGCCGGGCGGGTGCGGATCGCGGTGTTCCCCACCGCGGCGGCGGCGCTGCTGCCCGCCGCCCTCGCCGGGCTGCGCGACCGCGCCCCCGGCGTCACCGTCACCCTGATGGACGCCGAACCGCCGCAGGCGCTGGCGGCGCTGCGGGCCGGCGAGGTCGACGTGGCGGTGGTGTTCAACCACGAGCACCTGCCGCCCGACACCGACGCGCGGTTCCGCGAGGCGGTGCTGTGCCAGGACCCGATCCGGATCGCGCTGCCCGCCGGGCATCCGCTGGCCGCCGGGCCCGTCCGGCTCGCGGACCTGGCGGAGGAGACGTGGGCGTCGGGCTGCGCGCGCTGCCGCGACCACCTGCGGTGGGCGTGCGGGCGCGCCGGGTTCGTGCCGCGGATCGCGTTCGCCACCGACGACCACGTCGCCGTCCAGCGGCTCGTCGCGCACGGGCTGGCGGTCACCGCGCTGCCGGGCCTGGCGCTCGGGCTGCACCGCGAACCGGGCGTGACCGTCCCGGCCGCGCCCGACCTCGGCAAGCGCCGCATCGCCGCGCTGGTGCCGGCCGGGCCCCGACCGCCCGCGGTCGCCGCCCTGCTGGACGAGCTCGCCGCCGCAGGGTCCGCCGACGGCGGACAGGCCGCGTGACCTGCCAGGCGGCGTGACCTGTCAGGCCATGTGACCCGTCAGGACAGGTGGCGGTGCAGGGCGGTGAGGCGCGTCGCCGCCTTCAGCACCGCCTCGGTCAGCTCCGGCATCCGGTCGTCGCCGAACCGCACCGAGGGGCCCTGCAGCGCGACCGCCGCGAACGTCCGGCCCGCGCCGTCGCGGACCGGCGCCGCCACCGCGCGGACCCCGGCGAGGCGCTCCTCGTCGTTGACCGAGTAGCCGCGCTCGCGGGTCCGCGCCAGCTCGGCGGCGAGCTCGGTGCGCGTGGTGAGCGTGGAGGGGGTGAACCGCCGGTACGGCTCGCGCATCGCGACCTGGTCGTCCTCGAACGCCAGCAGCGCCTTGCCCATCGCGCAGGTGTGGATCGGGTTGCGGTCGCCGGGCGGCTGGTCGTAGCGCAGCGGGTGCGTGGAGGGCAGGTGCAGCAGCACCGCGACCTCGTCGCCCGCCCGCACGCCGAGGCTGACCGCCTCGCCGGTGCCGTCGCGCAGCGCGGTCAGCTCCGGCTGCAGCAGCGTGGAGCCCATCCGCTCCAGCGCCAGCCGGCCGAGGATCGCGGCGGTGGGGCCGAGGAAGTACCGCTCGGTCTGCGGGTCGCGGCCGAGCATGCCGGTGGCGTGCAGCGCGTGCACGATCCGGTGCGCGGTGCTCACCGACAGCCCGAGCCGGTGGGCGATCTCGGTGGGGGTCTGCCGGCCGGCGTCCTCGAAGGTGCGCAGCACCGCCACCGCCCGGTCGACCGTCTGCGTCCCCGGCTTGGGCCGGCGCCCGCCGGGTCCGCCGGGTTCCGCGGGCACCGCGCTCACCCGTCCTTCGGGCTCGGCGCCCACAGGCTCGGCAGGTTCACCACGATGCCCTCCTGCGTGCTGCGCGCGATCACCACGACCGCCTCCTCGTCACCGGACGGGTTCTCCTCGCGGTGCGGGACGTAGGGCGGGACGAACACGTAGTCGCCGGGCCCGGTCTCCACCCGGACCTCCCGCTCCCCCTCGGCGAACACGAACACCGGATGCCCCGACACCACGTAGATCGCCGTCTCGGCCTCGCCGTGGTGGTGGTCGCCGGAGCCGGTCGCGGGCGGCACGTGCGTGCGGCCCATCCACAGCCGCTCCGACCCCACGGTCGCGCCGGAGATCGCCTCGAACCGCCGCATCCCCGATGTCTGGGCGGTGTCGGAACGCAGCTGCGTCCCCCGGACACGCTCGATCCTGCCGTGCCAGGCCGCCGTTCCCCGCGCCTCGGTCTCGTCGGTCACGCGTCCCATCCTCGCACCGGGCCGGCGGCCGGGACGACCTGGGGACCCCGCCCGCCGGGGCGTGCGAGGATGGGCGCGTGGGATCCGCGACGATGACCCCGGCCGCACCCCTGACCCCCTCCCCGGCGGTGACCGCCCGGCACGGCGTCGGGTTCGCGATGAACCCGTGCGCGAGCCTGCTACGGCTGTACGCCGAGCACGGCCCGGTCGTGGCCGTCGGGACGCGCCGCCGGCCGTTCGTGCACCTGTTCGGCCCGGACGCCAACGCGTTCGTGTTCGCCAACTCCGCGCTGTTCCGCTGGCGGGAGGCGTTCGACCTGCTGGTGCCGGTGAACGGGGAGACCGCGCTGATCGTCAGCGACGGGCCCGACCACCGGCGCCGCCGCCGGCTGGTGCAGCCGGCGTTCCACCACCGCCGCGTCGACGGGTACGTCGCGCGGATCGCCGCCAACACCGACGCCGCGCTGGCGTCCTGGACGCCCGGCCGCACGCTGGACGCCTACGCCGAACTGCGCGGTGTGATCCGCCGCAGCACCGTGGAGGTGCTGTTCGGCGACCGGCTCGCCGACGACGCCGAGGTGATCGGCCGCGGCCTGCAGGTGGCGCTGGCCGGCATCGACCGCAACTTCGTGGCGCAGATGATGCTGCGGGCCCTGCCCAACCCGTACTGGCGGCGCGTCACCGCCTCCCGCGCGGCGGTCGCCCGGCGCGTGGACGAGGAGATCGAGCGGCGCCGCCGGGAGGGCGGCGACCACGACGACGTGCTCGGCATGCTGATGGCGGCCCGCGACGAGGACGGCTCGGGCCTGACCCGCCAGGAGCTGCAGGACCAGGTGATCAGCCTGATCTCGGCCGGCTACGACACCACCAGCGCGGCGATGGCGTGGGCGGTGTACGCGCTGCTGGTGCACCCGGACGCGGCCGGGCGGGCCCGCCGGGAGGTCGCCGAGGTGCTCGGCGACCGTCCGCCGGAGGCCGCCGACCTGCCGAGGCTCACCTACCTGGACGGGGTGGTGCAGGAGACGCTGCGGCTGTTCCCGCCGGCGGTGCTGAGCGCCCGCGTCCCCGTCGAGGACTTCGCCTACGCCGGGCACCGGATCCCGGCGGGCGCGATGGTGCTGTACTCCCCCTACGTCACCCACCGGATGCCGGAGGTGTGGCCGCAGGCGGGGCGGTTCCGGCCCGAGCGGTGGGATCCCGCCTCGGAGCTGTACCGCCCCACCGGCGCCTCGACGTTCCTGCCGTTCGGCGGCGGGCCGCACCGCTGCATCGGCTCCACGCTGGCGACCGTCGAGATCAAGACGATGCTCGCCTGCCTGCTGCGCGGCACCCGGCTGCGGCTGGTGTCGCCCGCGGTGACGCCGACCAGCGTCACCGCGATGCGGCCCCGCGGCGGCCTGCCCGTCCGCGTCCTGCCGGCCTGACCGGCTGCTGCCCGCTACTGCCCGCTGCGCAGGCAGACGCAGAACGGGTGCCCGGCCGGGTCGGTCAGCACCCGCCAGCGGTCGCCGCCGGGCTGGAAGTCGGGCTTGGCGCCGCCGATCTCGGTGACGTGCGCCTCGGCCTTGTCGAGGTCGTCGACGTAGAAGTCGAGGTGGTACTGCTGGGGCCGCTCTCCGGTCGGCCAGGTCGGCGGCTGGTGGTCGGGGACGCCCTGGAAGTAGATGTTCCGCCCGCCGGGCAGGGTGACCGCGGCGGCCTCGGCGGTGTCGAAGGTGACCTCGCCGCCGGTCAGCGCCGCGTAGAACGCCGCGAGCTTCGGCGGCTCCGGGCAGTCGATGTTGACGGCGACGAACTCCGCGATACCTGACATGTGTGTGCTCTCCCTGCCTGTCACGAGGTGATGAGGAGAGCTTGGCAGCAGAGACTGACACCTTCTGTCAGGTACGCGTGCCGGGTGGCCGCGATGTATCGGGCGCCGTGGCGGGCGGGCCGTCCGCTGCCTGGCGGGAGGGCGCGGCGGCGCGGGTGAGGCGGGTGCCGACGGCGGCGAGCCGCTCGGCGAGCTCCGGGGGTTCGACGACCTCGAAGTCCAGGTCGAGGTAGGCGATGCGCAGCGCGGTGTACTCCAGCGAGTCGGGCGCGGTGCGCAGCACGCAGGTGCGCTCGTCGACCGGTTCGACCTCGGCGCCGGTGACGCGGAACCGGTCGATGAGCTCCTCGGCGGAGGCGTGGACGGTCAGCACGGCCTGCCGCAGGGGCCGCGAGCGGGCCAGGGAGCGGGTGACGAACGCGGCGGCGTCGTCGGCGGGCAGGTCGCGGGGCGGGCAGCGGACGCCGGTGGGGTGCGGGCGGGACACGCGGTCGACGCGGAAGGTCCGCCAGTCCTCGCGTCCGGTGTCGTAGGCGACCAGGTACCAGCGGCGCCCGGCGGTGACCAGGCCGTGCGGGTCGGCGAGGCGGGAGGTGTCGGCGCCGCCGGTGTCGCGGTAGGCGAAGCGGATCCGTTCGCGGTCGCGGCTCGCGGCGGCCAGCACGGTGAGGGTCTCGGGGTCCACGGCGGGCCCGGCGGGCGGCCCGGTCAGCGGGGTGGTCGCGGCGTGCAGGGCGCCGACGCGGCGGCGCAGCCGGGCGGGCAGGATCTGCTCCAGCTTGGCCAGCGCCCGCACCGACGCCTCGCCGATGCCCTCGACCGCTCCGCCGGCGGCGCCCCGTAGCCCGACCGCGATCGCGACGGCCTCCTCGTCGTCCAGCAGCAGCGGCGGCAGGGCCGTGCCGGCCTCCAGCCGGTAGCCGCCGACCTTGCCGAGCGTGGCGTGGACGGGGTAGCCGAGGTCGCGCAGCCGTTCGACGTCGCGGCGGACGGTGCGGACGGTCACGCCGAGCCGTTCGCTCAGTTCCGGGCCGCTCCATTCGCGGCGGGTCTGCAGGAGGGACAGCAGTTGCAGCAGGCGCGCCGAGGACATGCCGCCAGTATGCCCGCCAATGAGGACCGTTCCTGACCTCATTGCTTCGTAGCGTGGGCGGCATGCACGGGGACGACATCATCATCAGCAGGGCACGGGAGAACAACCTCAAGGACGTTTCGCTGCGCATCCCCAAGGGGCGCCTGGTGGTGTTCACCGGGGTGTCGGGGTCGGGGAAGTCGTCGCTGGTGTTCGGGACGGTCGCGGTGGAGTCGCGGCGGCAGCTGGCCGAGACGTTCAGCTGGTTCGTCCGCGACCGGATGCCCAAGCACGAGCGGCCCGACGCCGACGCGATCGAGAACCTCGCGCCCGCCGTCGTGGTCGACCAGCGGCCCATCGGCGGCGGCGCCCGCTCCACGGTCGGGACGGCGTCGGAGATCCACCCGGTGCTGCGGGTGCTGTTCTCCCGCCACGGCGTCCCCAGCGCCGGCGAGGCGTCGGTCTACTCCTTCAACGACCCGCGCGGCATGTGCCCCGAATGCGACGGGCTCGGCCGCGTCACCCGCGTCGACCTGGACCGCTTCCTCGACACCTCCAAGACCCTCAACGAGGGCGCGGTGAACTTCCCGCCGTTCGGCGTCGGCACGTTCGTCTGGCAGCTGTACGCCGAGTCGGGGCTGTTCGACCCGGACAAGCCGCTGCGCGACTTCACCGCCGAGGAATGGGACCTGCTCCTGCACGGCAAGGGCTTCCGGGTGAAGCGGCTGAACCGGACGGGGTCGCTCGGCAACAACGCCTACGAGGGCCTCATCGAGCGGTTCGACCGCCTCTACATCAAACGCGACATCGACGCGCTGAAGGGGACGGTGCGGGACGCGGCGCGGCGGGTCGTGCGCGAGGAGGCGTGCCCGGAGTGCGGGGGCGCCCGGCTGAACGCGGCGGCGCGCGCGTCCCGGGTCGCCGGGCGGACGATCGCCGAGCTGTGCGCGCTGGAGATCGGCGACCTGATCGGGGTGCTGGAGGGCATCGGCGACCCGGTCGCCGCCTCCGTCGCCGGGGCGGCGGTGGCGCGGCTGCGGCGGCTGGCGGAGATCGGCCTCGGCTATCTCGGCCTGGACCGGGAGACCCGCACCCTGTCGGGCGGGGAGGCGCAGCGGCTGAAGGTCGTCCGGCACCTGGGGTCGAGCCTGACCGGGATGACGTACGTGTTCGACGAGCCGAGCGCCGGGCTGCACCCCCGCGACGTGGACCGGCTGGTCGCGCTGCTGCGGCGGCTGCGCGACAAGGGCAACACCGTGCTGGTGGTCGAGCACGACCCGGCCGTCATCGCCGCCGCCGACCACGTCGTGGACATGGGTCCGGGCGCGGGCGCCCGCGGCGGCGAGGTGGTGTTCACCGGGACCGCCGCCGGGCTGGCCGGCGCCGGCACCGCGACGGGACGCTCCCTGCGCCGCGTCCGCCCCGTCAAGCAGGCGTTCCGCGAGCCGTCGGGATGGCTGGCGGTGACCGGCGCGAACGCCCGCAACCTCGACGACGTCTCGGTGCGGTTCCCCGCCGCTGCGCTGACGGTGGTGACGGGCGTGGCGGGGTCGGGCAAGACCAGCCTGGTGATGGAGGAGTTCGCGGCGCGCCACGAGCACGCGGTGGTGGTGGACCAGTCGGCGATCACCGCGTCGCGGCGCTCCAGCCCCGCCACGTTCCTCGGCGCGATGGACCCGCTGCGCCGCCTGTTCGCGCGGGCCAACGGGGTCGACGCCGCGCTGTTCAGCCACAACTCCGCGGGCGCCTGCCCGGAATGCGACGGCGCCGGCGTCATCCGCACCGACCTGGCGTTCATGGACCCGGTCACCGTGCGGTGCGAGGCGTGCGGCGGACGCCGCTACCGCCCCGAGGCGCTGGCGCACACGCTGCGGGGCCGGTCCATCGCCGACGTGCTGGAGACACCCGCCGAGCAGGCGCTGGCGCTGTTCACCGGCGACGACGCGGCCGAGAAGGCGATCACCGCGCGGCTGCGCGCCCTCACCGACGTGGGCCTGGGGCACATGCCGCTCGGCCGCCCGCTGTCGTCGCTGTCGGGCGGGGAGCGGCAGCGGGTGAAGCTGGCGGCGCGGCTGCACCGCACCGGTCAGCTGTACCTGCTGGACGAGCCGACGACCGGCCTGCACGCCGACGACGTCGCGGCGCTGCTGGCGCTGCTGGACCGGCTCGTGGACGCCGGTGACACCGTCATCGTCGTCGAGCACGACCTGGCGGTGGTCAAGCACGCCGACTGGGTGATCGACCTCGGACCGGGTGGTGGCCGCGCCGGCGGCCGGGTGGTGTTCGAGGGCACCCCGGCGGGGCTGGTGGATGCGGAGGGTTCGGTCACCGCCGAGTTCCTGCGCCGCTCCCTCGGCGCCGGTGCCGAGGGAGCGGCCGCGAGCTGACGCGCCGCGGCCGTCCACGCGCCGTCTCGCGGACGGCGGTCATTCGTCGCCGAGCACCACCGTCTTGTGCGGCGTCGAGGCGGGGGTGAGGCTGTCGTTGAGGACCAGTGCACCGCCGGCCGTGCTCTGGATGCCGTACAGGCGACCGGGCCGGGGGAACGCCGGGGACACGCGGGCCAGCAGCGCGCCGGTCCGGGCGTCGTTGACGTCGACGTGGTCGACGATCTCCCCGCCGTGGTCGCTGGTGAGGGTGTAGACGCGTCCGTCGGCGACGGCCATCGGGGATCTGAGCTGCGTCGTCTCGTCGGCGCCGGGGAAGGGGAAGCTCCAGAGCCGGCGCCCGGAGACGGGGTCGGTGGCGCAGATCCCGTCGCGGTGGTCGCGATCGGAGTGGATCCGGCACGGGCCATAACCGGTCTCGGCGTCGAAGATCTTGCCGTCGCCGTCGATGGGCTGGCGGTGCTCACCGAGCTGCGCGCCGGTCGTGGCGTCGTAGACGGCCTCCCGTTCCAGCGTCCAGACCACCATTCTGTTGCGGTCGAGGGCGTCGACCTTGACGGGGAGCTCGCGGGCGAGATCCCTGCCCGGCCACCAGCTCGCGAAGCTCTTGCTCCACAGGCGGCGTCCGGTGGCGGCGTCGTAGCCTTCCAGCAGCAGCCCGGTCCCCGGGCACTCGCGGCGGAGGATCAGCGTGGTTCCGATGGTGCCGCCCGCCCCCTCTTCGCACCGGTCGCGCAGCCGCCAGCGCCGGTGACCCGTCGCCGGGTCCAGCACGCTCACGTCCTGGTAGGCGGGTATGGCGACCACCCGGCCGATGGAGGACGAGCCGCGGCCCAGCACGACCGGATCGCCGGGGACCGTACGGTCCCAGCGCACCTTGCCGGTCCGCACGTCGAGCATCATGGCCGTCATCGGCGCATCGGTGTCGTCGGTGTCGTGGTCGACATGGGCCCACACCGTCAGCAGCCGTCCGGTGGACGGATCGAGGTCGGCGTCGACCAGCCGGTGATCGCGGCGGGTGAGCCGCCAGTAGATGGTGAACGGGCGGACGCCGTACGCCGCCACCGAGCCGGAGTTGCGGGCCGCCCGGATCACGATGCCGCGGTAGGTGAGGACATCGAACGGATAGGTCATCATCACGAACCGCGGGTGCTGCGGGGCCTGTGCGGCGATCGCCGCGGGAAAGGCGCCGTGCGGGCCGTACAGCCTCCAGTCCGGGCGGTTGTGGCGGGCGTCCCACTGCAGCCACAGTCCGGAGGCGACCACCATGATCCCGGCCGTGACCGCGGCGGTGGCGGGCGAGGGGACGCGCACTCGGCGGCGCGGCGTGGGCGGGCCGTCCTGACCGCCGGTGCGGATCGCGGACTCCAGCCGCTCCAGGCGTTCGAGCCGCCGCACCGCCGAGGCCGGGGTAACGATCGCGGCGCCGACGAGGATGGCTGCGGTGCCGAGCGTCTGCTTGTCATGGGATGCGATGAGCATGGCCGCGCTCATGACGAGCGCCGCCACCGGCGTCCCCAGATACATCCACCCGTACCGGTGGATCTGGCGGCGTGCGAACGCGCTCAGCGCGAGTGTCGGCTCGTCCAGGGCCGGGTCGGCGGGCGGGACGCATTTGCGGACGGCGCGCGCGACCGCCGCGCGTTCGGTGACGGGCAGCCGCCGGACCGGTTCGGGGAGGTTGCGGCTCTGCCAGCGCCGGTCGCCGAACCGGCTCAGCATTCCGCGCGGCGCGGACGGGGGTGTGGGCGGCTGTTCTGGGCGGACCGCGGGCTCGGGCATGCCACCGTTTCCGGACGTTCGACGGGATTCGGCGCGGGGTGATCCACTTATACAGGATCGGTCCGACAGCGTCCGTCAGATCCGTCAGGAAGGGCGGTCCGGTCTTCGGGGGCGGCCGGTGGTCGGCCCCGGTGGGTGGTCAGTCGGGTGGGGCGAGGCGGGCGGGGAAGCCGCCGGTCGCGAGGGGGCCCCAGCGGTCGATGGTGACGCGGATGAGGGACTTGTCCTGGCGGCGCATCGCCTCGCGGTACTCGTCCCAGTCGGGGTGCTCGCCGGCGATGCAGCGGTAGTAGTCGACCAGGGCGTCGGCGGCCTCGGGCATGTCGAGGACCTCGGCGGTCCCGTCGACCTGCACGTAGGGGCCGTTCCAGTCATCGGACAGCACGCACAGCGACACCCGCGCGTCGCGGCGGGCGTTGCGGGCCTTGACGCGCTCGGGGTAGGTGGACACCACGATGCGGCCTTCGGTGTCGACGCCGCAGGTGACCGGTGACAGCTGCGGACGGCCGTCGGAGCGGGTCGTGGCGATCAGCGCGCGGTGCCGGGGCCGCAGGAACTCCAGCAGTTCGGAGCGTTCGACGCGGTTCGCGGTGGCGATCGAAGGAGCCATGCCTCCACCTTAGGGACGCCCCGGACGGCGCCGGTTGTCGCCCCGCACAATGATCGCCGGGAAGTTTTGAGGGCCCACCAGTTCATCGCCGTCCGGCCGGGCCGCATCATGGCGGGCGTCCCCTCTCCCCCACCGCCCGATGAGGATCGCCATGCGCACCCCCCGCACGTCCGCAGTCCTGCTCGGCACCGCGCTGCTGCCCGGCGACCGGCCGGCGCCGCCCGCCCGCGCCGCCGCCTACGCGCTGGCGCCCGCCGCGTCCTCGACGCGGTTGGCGGCCGCGGCGCCGCGGCTGGCCACGGCCGTCAACTTCCGCGACCTCGGCGGTTACGCCACCGCCGACGGCCGTCACGTCCGCAGCGGCGTGGCGTACCGGTCCAACTCGCTGGCGAACCTGTCGGCGGCCGACCAGCAGACGCTGCTGGACCTCGGGATCAGCCTGGACGTGGACCTGCGCAACGCCAAGGAGCGCTCCGACGACCCGGACCGGCTGCCCGCCGGGATCGCCTACAAGGTCGCCGACGTCGAGGACCTGACGCACGGGATCTCCTTCGCGAACCCGGCGCTGGGCGGTCTGCTGTACGGGTTCCTGATGGGGCTGCTGACCGGGTCGTCCAACCTCGGGCAGTCCATCGCCTACCCGTTCATGGTGGACTTCGGCGGGGCGAGCCGCGCCTACCGCGACCTGCTGACCTCGATCGCCGCCAATCCGGGTGCGACGGTGTTCCACTGCACGGCCGGCAAGGACCGCACGGGGTGGGGCGCGGCGGTGCTGCTGACGATCCTCGGCGTCCCGAAGGCGACGGTGTACCAGGACTACCTGGCCAGCAACGCCTACCTCGGCCGGCCGGACGCGGTGGAGTCGTCGTGGCTGGACGAGGCGTTCCACGAGGTCGACCAGGCCTACGGCGGCTTCGACGGCTACGTCCACCAGGGCCTTGGCCTGAGCGACGCGACGGTCGCGGCGCTGCGCGCCCGGCTGCTGACCTCCTGACCCGGGCGGCATGTCGGCCGGTGCCGGGCCCGTAGGCTGCCGTTCCATGATCGATCGGACGTCGTCGTACCTGGCCGGGCTGTTCTCGCTGGAGGGCAGGACGGCGGTGGTGACGGGCGGCAGCTCGGGGATCGGGCGGGCCATCGCACTGGCGCTGGCGCGGGCGGGCGCGTCGGTCGTGGTCGTCGCGCGCCGCGAGCGCGAACTGGCCGACGCGGTCGCGGACCTGCGGTCCCACGGGTGCCGGGCGGCGTGGGTCGGCGCGGACCTCGGGTCGCGGCAGGGGGTGGCGGAGGCGGCGCGGGGCGCCGTGGAGCCGTTCGGCGAGCCCGACATCGTGGTCAGCGCGGCCGGGATCAACCTGCGGCCGCCGATGCAGGAGCTGGGCGAGGAGGTGTGGGACGCCACGATGGCGGTGAACCTGGACGCGCCGTTCCTGCTCGGGCAGCGGTTCGGGCCGGGGATGGCCGAGCGGGGGTTCGGGCGGCTGATCCACATCGCCTCGCAGCAGGCGTTCCGGGCGTTCGTCACCAGCGGCGCCTACGGGGTGTCGAAGGCGGGGCTGGTGGCGCTGGCGCGGTCGCAGGCGGAGGCGTGGTCGGCGCGCGGCGTCACCGCCAACGCCCTGGTGCCGGGGTTCGTGCTGACGCCGCTGAACGCGCGGCTGCAGGACGATCCGGCGCGCGTGGAGGAGCTCGCGGCGCGGACGATGACCGGCCGCAACGGCGTCGCCGAGGACTTCGCGGGCGCGGCGGTGTTCCTGTCCTCGCCGGCCTCGTCCTACGTCACCGGGCAGGCGATCTTCGTGGACGGCGGGTTCTCCGTCCACTGACCCGGGCGGCGGGCGCGCCGGGGCGGGGTCAGTCCCACAGGCCGGTGGCGCGGACGGCGTCGGCGGGGTCGGTGGCGTGCACGATCCCGGCGACGGGCCGGCCGTCCTCGTCGTGGACGAGCCAGCCGCCGAGCTGCACGACCGGGACGCGTCCGGCGCGCAGCGCCAGCGCCAGCTCCGACAGGGTGCCCCAGGATCCGCCGACGACGATGACGGCGTCGGCGGCGTTGACGATGAGGTTGTTGCGGGCCTGGCCGAGCCCGGTCGGCAGCGCGACGGTCAGGTCGGGGCCGGCGGCGGACCGGTCGGCGGCGGGCAGCACCCCGACCACGGTGCCGCCGGCGGAGCGGGCGCCGGCGGCGACGGCGGCCATGACGCCGCCGTGCCCGCCGCAGACCACCACGGCGCCGCGGGCGGCCAGCAGCCGCCCGGTCTCGTGGGCGCGGTCCCAGTCGCGTTCGGTGCACTCGGCGGGCCCGCACACCGCGACCTGCACGGCCATCGGGCGCCCGCTACCGCGCGCCGTGTCGTTCGGCGATCCGGTCGATCACCGCGGCGAGGTCGAAGTCCTTGCCGGTCAGCCCGCCGGCGCTGTGGGTGGACAGCGCGAAGGCCAGGGTCCGCCACCGGATGTCGATGTCGGGGTGGTGGTCGGCGTCCTCGGCGGCGCGGGCGACGTCGTCCACCACCGCGATGCCCTCCAGGAACGAGGGCGCCTTCACCTCCCGGCGGATCTCGTCGCCGTTCCTGGTCCAGTCGGGCAGGGCGCGCAGGCGGTCGGCGACGTCGGTGTCGTCGAGCGTGTCGGCCATCGGTGATCACTCCCTGTCGTCGGGGCGTCGCGGTCTCCTGTCCGAGTACATCACGGACCGCGGCGGGCTCTGTGGCGCGGGTCACGCGGGTCATGGGGTTCCGGACGCGCCGGCCGACAGGTCGTACAGGGTGGCGCCGCCGACGGTGGCGGCCTTGAAGGTCGCGGCGACCCATTCGCTGATCTTCTGGGCGTCGTCGCTGCCGGTGCCGCCGCCGCGGCCCATCATCGTCCCGCCGCCGCCGACGAAGTAGTGGATCTTCCCTTGGCGGACGAGGCTCTGGAACCGCGCGAGGGTGGGGGCGGGGTCGGTGCCGTTGAAGCCGCCGACCGCCATGACCGGCTCGCCGGCGGCGAGCTGGTAGCCGGCGGCGGTGTTGGACCCGATCGCGGCGGCGGCCCAGGTGTAGGACCGGGCGTTCGCCTTGAGCGCGGCGGTGACCTGCGCGCTGGGCGTTCCGGCGTTGAGGAGCCCGCCCGGGCCGCCACCCGCGCCGCCGCCGGGGCCGCCGGCTCGTCCGCCGCCGAACCCGCCCGGCGCCCCGCCCCGGGAGGTGCCCTGTGATGTGCCCTGTGATGTGCCTTGGCCGGTTCCCTGGCCGCCGGTTCCGCGTCCGGGGACGCCGGCGCCGGGCTGCCCGCCGCCCTGCTGCGGGCCGAGGCCCTGGCCGCGGTTCCAGCCGCCGCCGGGGCGGCCGGCTCCGC
>NZ_BAAAMR010000048.1:0-73393 GCF_039529375.1 Actinomadura napierensis | reverse complement strand
GGCCGGCCGTCGGGACCGGGCCGGCCGCGGCGGGCGAGCGGGCGCCGCGCGGGCCGGCCGGCGGGGTGGACCGGGTCGATCAGGCCCCGGCCAGCAGCTTGGTGGCGTCGAGGGTGTCCTCGCCCTTGTTCCAGTTGCAGGGGCACAGCTCGTCGCTCTGCAGGGCGTCGAGGACCCGCAGGACCTCCTTGACGTTGCGGCCGACGGAGCCCGCGGTGACCATGGCGAACTGGATCTCGTTGTTCGGGTCGACGATGAAGGTCGCCCGCTGCGCGACGCCGTCCTCGGTGAGGATGCCGAGGGCCTCGCACAGCTCGCGCTTGAGGTCCGACAGCATCGGGAACGGGATCTCGCGCAGGTCGGGGTGGTCCTTGCGCCAGGCGAAGTGGACGAACTCGTTGTCGACGGACGCGCCGAGGACCTGGGCGTCGCGGTCGGCGAAGTCCTCGTTGAGGCGGCCGAACTCGGCGATCTCGGTCGGACAGACGAAGGTGAAGTCCTTGGGCCAGAAGAACACGACGCGCCACTTGCCCTCGTAGGACTTGTGGTTGATCGTCTCGAAGGCGCTGTCCGGGTCCAGCGAGACGCAGGCGGTCAGCTCGTACTCGGGGAACTGGTCACCGACGGTAAGCACGCATGCTCCTTTGTCACGGAAAGGGGTCGCCTCTCGTCCGGAGAGGCGTGGGAGGGCCGCCGCGACGACGGTGGCGTCCGGCGGCCGATGTCACTCAGCGTGCCGTAGGAGCAGGAAAATGAGAAATCGATCTATCGCAATGGATTGATAGGACGTTCTTATCGGATCATCGCATATATGGTCTGACCTGTATAAAAGTGGGCGGAACGGGCCTGAGGTGGTGTCGGCCGATGATGGAGATCACATCTGGACCCTGAGTGGTGACCACTCCCTGTAGTGGCCGGGCCTGGAGATCGCCTAGGTGCTCGGCTGGTCTTCGTGCGTGGCCTCCAGGTGCGCCTTGAGCCGTCCGAGCGTGGTGGCGATGTTGCGGGTGTTGTGGGCGGGACGGTCGGCGGTGCCGGTCAGCGCTATGGCGAGCGGGATGAACCACGGCGGGACGCGCAGCCAGTTCGTCTCGGTGACGGTGCAGCCGCCGCCGTCCTCCGCGGGCGTGATGTCGTACTGCCAGCGGGAGATCGGCAGCCCGAACGGAGTGTCGACGTCGTAGGCGAACCGCTCGTTCTCGCGGACGTCGGTGACGGTGCAGTTGGTGAACCAGCGGCGGCGGCCCTTCCGGTTGTAGCCGCGGAACCGGGCGCCGACGGCGGCCCGGGTGGTGCGGCCGAGCCAGCGCGCGCGGTACGCCTCCTCCGCGAACGTGATCATGACCGTGGGGTCGCTGACGATCCGGTAGACCGCGGCGGGCGAGGCGTTCACGGTGATCCGGCCCGTGGCGATGGGCTGCTCGAACGGCATGGGGGCCCCTGTCATCCGGCGAATGTAATCAGCGATTACATCAACCCCGCGCGGCGCCGTCAATGCCCCCGGGAACGTCGGCCTCAGCCCTGCGCGGTGTCCGGCCCGATGCCCTTCCCGAACGTGTCGAGGACCTGTTCGGCCAGCTCACCGGCGTGCTCGGCGGGCAGGAACCCGTCGACGACCATCTGGGAGAGCCCGTAGACCAGCGCGTGCGCCGCCAGGATCACCAGCTGGGGGTCGCCCGCCCGCAGCGTGCCGGCGTTCTGCCCCGCCGCTATGAGGTCGGTCACCTGCCGTTCGATCGCCCGCATGCCCTCGCGGACCTCCGGCGCCGGGTCCGCGGTGTAGGCGGTGGTGCGCAGCAGCTCGAACCGGTGCGGGTGCCGGGCGGCATAGCGGACGAAGGCGTGCCCGAACGTCCACATGGCCGGACGGTCGGGGCGGGCCTGCGCGAGCGCTGCCCGCTGCCATTCGCCGAAGTCCTCCAGGATGCGCGCGGCGACGGCGGTGAGCAGCGCCTCCTTGCCAGCGAAGTGCCGGAACGGGGCGCCGGGCGACACCCCCGCGCGCCGCGCCGCCTCCCGCACCGAGACGTTGGACAGGCCCCCCTCGTCCAGCAGGTCGAGCGCCGTCGCCGTCAGCGCGGCGCGCAGCGAGCCGTGGTGGTAGCCCGGGCGGCGGGCGGGATCGTCGGACACCCGGGCTTGATACCACACGGGCACCCCGCTGCCGGGTCACCAGGCCAGGTCGTCGTAGTCGGTGGAGCGGCTCAGCCAGGTGAACGTGCCGCCGTCGACGCGTCCGGGACGGCGTCGATGAGCTGCAGGACGTGCTCGCCGGACCCGTCGGCCTTGACGAAGAAGGAGTCGCCTGGCAGCCGGACGGGCCGCCCCACCGGCTGCCAGGTCCCCGTCGACAGGGTCGCCAGGACGAAGGCGGCGTCGTCGTTCCGGCCGTTCCGAGCCGGGGCGGCCGGTGTCGAGCAGCCGCAGCACCGCCCGGTCGGAGACGGTGCCGGGAGCCTGGAGGAAGCCGAGGGTGCGGTTGTCGGGCGCCCACGTCGCGCTGGTGACGGTCCCCTCACCGGGGGCGCTCCAGGTTCGGTGGCCGCCGGTGCGGACGTCGATGACGACGGCCTCGGAGCGGCCGCCGGCGGTGCCGACGACGGCGAGCCGGGAGCCGTCGGGGCTGGCGGCGAGGTTCTCCGGCTTGCCGAACCCGGAGTCGAGCCGGACGGTCCCGCCGGGCAGCGGCTTCGGCGCCGACGGCGTCCCGTCCGCCGCGAGGGTGACTCGGTAGAAGGCATAGGAGCCGCCGCCCGCGTCGGCGGCGAGGAAGAAGGTCCGCCGGTCGCCCGTCGCGGCGACCGCCGCGTAGCGGCCTCCGAGCGCGGTCACCTTCGTTAGGCTCCCGGCGGCGGCGTCCTCGACGACCGCGCGCCCGCCGCGGATCGCGACGACGTGCCGGGGTCCGCCGGGGCCCGCGGCTGGGCCGCTGCGGGATGTGTGCGGGAGCGCGCCGCCCAGCGCTGCGCCACCGACGACGACGGCCAGCGCGCCCGCGACCGCCGCGGGCACGGCCCACGGACGGCGGCGCCGCCGCGACGGAACGGTGACGGGGGCGAGGGAGCCGTCGGGAATGCTCTCGGCGGCGGCGCCGAACGCGTCGCGGAGCCGATCTTCGGTCCTGGTCATGATTCCTCCCCGAGCAGGTCGGCCAGCGACGCGAGCGCCCGCGAGACGGTGGACTGGACCGTGCCGACGCCGATCCCCATGACGTCGGCGATCTCCTGTTCGTCCAGGTCCAGGTAGTAGCGCAGCACCAGGGCCTCGCGCCGGCGGTGCGGCAGGCACCGCAGTGCGAGGAAGACCTAGCGCCGCTCCTCGCCGAGCACGGCCGCCGCCTCGGCGGACCACACCGGCGGCTCGTGCGTGCGTCCCGCCCGGAACGCCGGCTTGCGCCGGCGCAGCACCGTGCGGCACTTGTTGACCACCGCGGCGCGCGCGTACGGCAGCATCCGCTCGTGGTCGGCGAGGCGGTCGATCCGGCGGTAGAGGTCGATGAAGGCGTCCTGCACGACGTCCTCGGCGGTGGCCCGGTCCCCGATGATCATCAGGGCGGTGCGGGCCGGCGCGAGCTGATGCGCGCGGAACAGGGCCACCAGGGCGGCGGTGCCCGCGGCGCGATCGTCCGCCTCCGAGAGGGCGCCGGCCGCGCGGCGCCTGTTCGCCACTATGTCGGTTTCCACGTCTCTTACACTCACGAGCCGCCGGTCTGTTGCCCGCCCGGCGGAAGTGATGTCCCGGGCCCTGTGCGGCCGCCGGGTATCGTGACGTCGCGGTTATCTATCGGTGTCGTAGTGATAGGAGATGGTTATCAGCAGGCCGACGGTGTCGCAGTTGCGGGCGTTCCTGGCGTTGGCGGAGCATCTGCACTTCCGGGACGCCGCCGCCGCGCTGCGGATGAGCCAGCCGGCGCTGTCGGGCTCGGTCGCCGCGCTGGAGGAGAGCCTCGACACCCGGCTCGTCGAGCGGACGACCCGCAGAGTGCTGCTGACGCCGGCGGGCGAGCGGGTCGCGCGGCGGGCCGAGAACGTGCTGGCGGAGCTGGACCGGCTGGTCGAGGAGGTCAGGGCGGTGCGGGGCCCGCTGGTGGGGCCGCTGCGCGTCGGGGTGATCCCGACCGTCGCGCCCTACCTGCTGCCGGTCGTGCTGCCGCGGCTCGCCGAGGAGTTCCCCGGCCTCGAACTGTCGGTGCACGAGGAGCGGACCGACCACATCGTCGCCGAGCTGATGGCCGGCCGCCTCGACGTGGTGCTGCTCGCGCTGCCCGCACCGGCCCAGGGCGTCACCGAACTGCCCCTCTACGACGAGGACTTCGTGCTGGTCACGCCCGCGTCGTCCCGGCTGGGGGCCGAGGACGTGCCGCGCGACGCGCTGAACGAGCTGGACGTGATCCTGCTGAACGAGGGGCACTGCCTGCGCGACCAGGCGCTGGACGTCTGCCGCGAGGTGGGCGCGCGGGCGCCGTCGGCGACGTACGCGACGAGCCTGGCGACGCTCGTCCAGCTGGTGTCGGGCGGGCTCGGCGTGACGCTGGTCCCGGAGACGGCGCTGCCGGTGGAGACGCGGCGGGCGCCGAACCTGGCGCTGCACCGGTTCACCGACCCGGCGCCGTTCCGGCGGATCGGCCTGGGATTCCGGTCGACGTCGCCGCGGGCCGAGGAGTTCGAGGCGCTGGCGGCCGGCGTCCGCGCGGCGATCGCGGAGCTCGCCACCGGCACGCCGGGGATCCGCCCGGCCTGAACGCCCCCCGGCCCGGACGCCCCCCGATCCGAACGCCCCACGGCCGGGCGCGCGCCCGGGGCGGCGGGTCAGGTCACGGTAAAGCGATGCCAGGGCGGGTCAAGTCTGCGTCAGGGGACGTCCTGGCAATGGCGATCCGTGTTCGTGTGATCACTTCACGTCACCATGCTCGGTGTGGCGGGGTTTCCGCTCTGGCTCGGCGGTGCCCTCGTCCAACCGACCTGGAGGCCGCATGTCCCCGAAGCTCAGCGTCGTCGTCCCGTTCCACAACACCGAGGAGTACCTGCGCGCGTGCCTGGAGTCGATCGCCGGGCAGTCGCTGCGCGACCTCGAAGTGATCATGGTGGACGACGGGTCGGACGACAACGGGGCGGTGATCGCCAAGGAGATGTGCGACCGCGATCCCCGGTTCCGGCTGCTGGCGCGCGACAACGAGGGGCCGGGGCGGTCCCGCAACGCCGGGGTGCGGCTGGCGAAGGGGGAGTACCTGGCGTTCGCCGACGCCGACGACGTGGTGGAGCGCGACGCCTACAGCAGGATGGTCGGCTCCCTTGAGCGCACCGGGTCGGACATGGCGAGCGGCAACGTGGAGCGTATGGACGCCGACCGGACGTGGCAGTCGGTGCTGCACAGCGGGGTGTTCACCGAGACCCGCCTGAAGACCCACGTGTCGTCCCACGGGCTGCTCATCCGCGACCGTACGCCGTGGAACAAGGTGTACCGGCGCGCGTTCTGGGACCGCACCGGCCTGGAGTTCCCCGCCGGCTTCTACGAGGACCCTCCGGTGACGGCGCGCGCGCACGCGCTGGCCGAGTCCGTGGACGTGCTGAGCGACACGGTCTACTACTGGCGCAAGCGGCCGGGGTCCATCACCGAGGACCGCTACGACTGGGACAACCTCTGCCAGCGCATGCGTTCCGCGCGCGTGGTGCGAGAGGGCCTGGCGTCCTACGCGCCGCAGCTCGTCGCGACCTACGACGAGCACGTGCTGGTCGACATCGAGCTGCGGGTCCTCCTCGACGCCCTCCCCAGGACGGAGGACGAGAACCGCGAAGAACTCGTCGCGATGGGCGCGACCCTCGCGGAGGGCGTCAACCCGCGCGTCATCAAGCGGCTCTCGTCGATGACGCGGCTGCAACTGCACCTGCTGGGCCGCAGGAAGCTGCCCGAGCTGATGGACGTGCTCCGGTTCGTCCAGCTGGGCAGGCACCACGACACCGCGCGGGTACGGCGCGGGCTGCGGCACCGCTGGTACGCCGAGTATCCGTTCTTCGAGGACGCAGAATGCGGCGTCCCCCTGCACGTGTACGACGTGACCGACGAGCTGAAGCCGGCGGCGGCGATCGACCGGGCGACCTGGGTGGGCGGGCGGCTGCGGCTCGAGGGGCACGCCTACATCCGGCACCTCGACTCCTCCAGCGAGGACGGCTCCCGCATCCGGCTGTGGCTGCTGGCGTCCAACCGGCGCGGGCTGATGCGGGTGCCGGTCCAGCGGGTGCGGCGGCCGGACGTGACGGCGCGGACCCGGCAGTCCGTGGTGTCCTACGACTGGTCGGGGTTCGTCGCGGAGATCGACCCGTCCGCGCTGAAGATGTTCGGACGCTGGCGGGACATCGACTGGATCCCGTGCGTGGAGATCGTCAACAAGGGCCTGCGGCGCCGCCGGACGTTCGCGAACCCGCGGCTGACCGCCCGGCAGTGGCCGGACGACCGGGAGTGCGCGCCGGGCGTGCTGGTGCAGGGTGTGGCGGCCAAGCGCCGGTTCGTCCTGCAGGTGCGCCGGACCGCCGCGACGGTCGTCGGGTCGCATGTGGAGGGCGACGAGCTGTGGCTGGACGGCTGGAGCCGCACGCCGCTCGACGCCGGCGCGCGGGTCACCGCGGTGCCGAAGGCGGGGCGGGCCACGGTCGCGGGCCCGATCGAGCCGGCCGAGAACGGCGCCGACGGCTGGTACGGCTTCCGCGCGAAGCTGCCGCTCGGCGGGCTCGCCCGGCATCTCGGCGACTGGGAGATCAACCTGCCCGGCGGCGTCCGCCCGTACCTGGAGGAGGACGCGGCGGGCGCGGTCTACCCGGCCCACTGCGGGGAGCTGGAGGTCGTGCGGACCCGGCGCAACCAGGTGCGCGTGGTCGCGCGGGAGAGCGCACCGGCGGTCGACCGGGTGTCGTGGTCGCCGGACGGGCTGCTGCGGCTGTCGGGCACGTGCGCGGACCCGGCGGGCCGCCCGGAGGCCCTGGTCCTGCGGCGGCGGCGGTCCTGCGAGGAGCACACCGTCCCGCTGCGCTGGGAGAGCGACCGGTTCACCGCGAAGTTCTCGCCCGAGCGGATGCCGGTGCTGGGCCTGTCGCGCCCGCTGGTGTCCGGCCGCTGGGACATGTTCGCGCCGCTCGGCGGGACGGAGCGTCCGGTCGTCGTCCGCCGGCACGCCCTGCGGCACATGCCGGAGCCGACCGAGACGGGCCTGCACCGGATCGACGTGCGCGTCTACAAGACCGACCAGCTTCAACTGCACATCCAGACCGCCCTCAACGACGACGAGCGCGGCCCCTATGCGCAGGCCCGGATCCGGTCCGGGCACTACCGGCGCCACTTGAACCTTCCTGTACGGGATCTGGCCGTATTCGACTCGTACAAGGGACGCCAGTACTCCTGCAACCCGCGCGGCATCTACGACGAGCTGCGGCGTAGGGAACTCGACGTCGACTGCGTGTGGGTCACCGAGAACGGCCAGTTCGGTAAGCCCGCCGGTGCGCGCACCGTCCTCGCCGGTTCCCGGGAGCACTACGAGGCGCTCGCACGGGCGCGGTACGTGTTCGGCAACTGGTCGCAGCAGGAATGGTTCATCAAGCGTGAGGACCAGACCTATGTGCAGTGCTGGCACGGGACGCCGCTGAAGAAGCTCGGCTACGACGTCAAGCAGATGCCCTACAAGCGCACCGAGGGCATGGACTGGATGCAGCACGACGTCCCCCAGTGGGACGTGCTGCTGTCGCAGAACGCCTTCTCCGTGCCGCTGTTCCGGCGCGCGTTCGGCTACGAGGGCGAGATCCTGGAGAGCGGCTATCCGCGCAACGACATCCTGAACAGCCCGCACCGGGGCGAGATCGCGACGGCGGTACGGCGGCGCCTCGGCATCCCGGACGGCAAGCGGATCGTGCTGTACGCACCGACGTGGCGGGACGACTTCCACTTCGCCATCGGCAAGCGCGCGTTCCGCCTCGAACTGGACATCGAGCGGTTCCGCAAGGCGCTCGGCCACGACCACGTCCTGCTGCTGCGGACCCACTACCTGGTGACCGACCGGCCGAAGTGGCGGCCCGGCGACTGCGTCCTCGACGTGTCGGTCTACCCCGACATCTCCGAGCTGTTCCTGATCAGCGACGTGCTCGTCACCGACTACTCCTCGGCCATGTTCGACTTCGCCGTCACCGGCCGGCCGATGCTGTTCTACACCTACGACCTGGAGCGCTACCGCGACCACGTGCGCGGCTTCTACTTCGACTTCGACGCCGAGGCGCCCGGCCCGCTGCTGCGCACCTCGCGGCAGGTCATCGACGCGCTCGCCGAGCCGGCCGCGATCGAGTCCGGGTACCGCACCGCGCGCGCCGCGTTCGCGGCCCGCTACTGCCCGCACGACGACGGACGGGCCGCCGCCCGCGTCCTCGACCGCGTGCTCTGACGTCCGCGCGCCGCCGTCCCGAGCGGCGCCGCGCGGTCCGCCGCACCCGCGCGCGCACCACCACCCCGCAACCCCTGGAGAACCCGTGGCACCGAAGATCAGCGTCGTCGTACCGTTCCGCACCGCCGAGGACCACCTCGAAGGATGCCTGGAGTCGCTGGCGGGGCAGACGCTGCGCGACCTTGAGGTGATCATGGTGGACGACGGGGCCGGGGACGCGGCCGCCGCCGTCGCCCGGCGGTTCGCTGACCGCGACGCCCGGTTCAGGCTCGTCCGGCACGGGGACGCGGGCGCCGGCCCGGCGCGCAACACCGGCCTCCGGCACGCCGAAGCCCGTTACCTCGCGTTCGTGGACGGTGAGGACGCCGTCCCGCCGTACGCGTACGAGCTGCTCGTCGGGTCGATGGAGTCGACCGGGTCCGACATCGCCGGCGGCAACGTCATGTGCCTCGATGACGAGGGCGTATGGCAGTCCTGGCTGCACGCGGAACCGTATGCGACGACGGTCCGGTCGACGCATATCGCCCACCACCCGGTACTGCTGCAAGACCGGACCGTCTGGAACAAGGTTTTCCGCCGCTCGTTCTGGGACGCCCACCAGTTCGAGTTCCCCGCCATGCAGTACGAGGACGTGACCGTGGCGATGGAGACCCACGCCCTCGCCTCCTCCGTCGACGTCCTCGACACCACCGTCTACTTCTGGCGGCACCACCCCGGCGCGTACGGGCGGGAGCGGCAGGAGCTCGGCGACATCATCGACCGGATGGCCGCGCTGGGGATGGTGCGCCGCGTCCTGCGCGACCGCGCGCCCGAACTGCTGCCCGCCTACGACATGTACGCGCTCGACCTGGACGTCCGCGCGCTCGTGCACGCGCTGCCCGCCGCGTCCGAGCAGGAACGCCGCCGGCTCGTCGAGCTCGGCGGCGAGATCGTCGCATCGGCGGACCCGTCGGCGGCGTCCGGCCTGGAGGCGATCAAGCGGCTGGAGCTGCACCTGCTCGGCGAGCGGATGCTGCCCGAGCTGCTGGAGGTGCTGCGGTTCGAGGAGGGCGGGCTGGACGAGGTGCCGCTCGTCCCGAAGGGCCGGCTGCGGCAGCGCTGGTACGCCCGCTACCCGTTCTTCGGCGACGAGCGCCGCGCGATCCCCGACGAGGTGTACGACGTCACCGACGAGTTCGAGCTGTGGACGCAGGTGGAGCGGGCCGGCTGGGACGGGGACGTCCTCACGCTGGAGGGGCACGCGCACTTCGCCCGCCTCGACGTGTCGTCGGTGCACGACTCCCGGATCCGGATGTGGCTCCGCGACGTCAGGACCGGCCAGGAGGTCCGGCTGGAGGTCGAGCGGACCCGCTGCCCCGACGCCACCGCCCGGTCCGGGCAGGCGCTGGTCTCCTACGAATGGTCCGGGTTCGCGGTCCGCATCGACCCGGAGGCGCTGCGCGACGGCGAGGAGTGGCGGACCGCCGCGTGGGAGCTGTTCGCCGAGGTGACGACGGCCGGGCACAAGGCCGTCCGGCGGATCGCGGCCGCCGCGCCGCGGGTGCGGTGGACGGCGGCGCGGCAGCCCGCCGAGCACGTCGCGGTGCAGCCTGCGGACGGCGACGGCGGGTTCGCCGTGCACGTGAAGAACTCCCGGGCGGTGCTCACCGGGTTCCGGCGGACGGGCGACACGCTGGAGCTGACCGGGTGGACGAACCGGGCCCTCGGCGTCGGGGCCGCGATCATGGCGGCGCGGCGGCACGGCGGCGCCGAGGTGTTCGGCGACGTCACGGTCCGCCCGGCGGCGGTGACGCCGGCGGCCGAGGGCACCGGCTTCAGCTTCACCGCCACCCTGCCGCTGGACGGCCTGCTGTCGGCACCCGCCGAGCCGACCGCCGAGTCCGCCGCCTCGGCCCGGCTGCACCTGCTGGACGCCATCGACTGGGACATCCGGCTGAACGGCGAGGGCGGCCCGCTCCGCCTCACCATGGCCGGTCATCTCGGCGAGGCCAGATACGCCCGGCGCGGCCGCGAGTTCGTCATCACCCGCACCGCGTACGGGAACCTGCGCGGGGTGGAGCGCAGCTTCCGACCTGTGGTCACGCGCGCGGACTGGGACGCCGAGGGCCGCCTCACACTGACCGGCGGCTTCGCCGACCCCGAGGACCGCCCGGAGCACCTCATGCTGCGCTGCAGCCGCTCGGGCGCGGCGCACGAGGTGCCCCTGACCTGGGAGGCCGACCGGTTCACCGCCGCGTTCACGCCCGCCCGCCTGCCGGTGTTCGGCACGGACCTGCCCCTCGCCGAGGGCACCTGGGACCTGGTCGCGCCCACCCGGTCCGGGAACGTCGCCGTCGTAGTGGAGCGCGCCGCGATCCCCGCGCTGCCCGAATGGCGGCGCGTCGGCACGCACGAGTTCGAGGTGGGCGTGCACCAGACCGACGCGGTGCAGCTCCACAGCCGTCCCGCCCTGTCGGAGGACGAGCGCGGACGGCACGCGCAGCGGCTCCTCCAGCAGAACGACTACCCGGTCTATCTGCGCAGCGGCCTGTCGGACGTCGTCGTGTTCGACAGCTACAACGCGTCCCAGTACAGCTGCAACCCGCGCGCTCTCTACGAGGAGCTCGCCAAGCGCAGGCCCGACCTCGAATGCGTGTGGGTCTCCCAGGACGGCCAGTTCGCCCTGGAGGGCGAGGCCCGCACCGTCCTGGCCGGAACACGCGAGCATTACCGGACGCTCGCGCGCGCACGGTACATCGTCACGAACTATGGGGCGCCGCACTGGTTCGTCAAGCGGGAGGGGCAGACCTACCTGCAGACCTGGCACGGCACCCCGCTCAAGCGACTCGGGTACGACCTGAAGGACATGCCCTACCGGCGCACTGAGAAGCTCGACTGGATCCAGCGGGAGGTGCCCCGCTGGAGCTGCCTGCTGTCGCCGAGCCCGTTCGCCACGGAGGTGATGCGGCACGCGTTCCACTACAGCGGCGAGATCCTGGAGACGGGATATCCCCGCAACGACGTCATGAGCACCCCCGAATGGCAGCGCCTGGGCACCGACATCCGTAAGCGCCTCGGCATCCCCGAAGGCAAGAAGGTGGTGCTCTATGCACCGACCTGGCGGGACGACGAGCACCACACCACCGACCGCCGCGGCTTCCACCTCGAACTGGACCTGGAGACCATGCGGCGCGTCCTGGGGGACGACCACGTCCTGCTCCTGCGCGCCCACTACCTCATCACCGACCGCGCCCACGTCGCGTCCGACGACTTCGTCATCGACGTCACCCGCTACCCCGACGTCTCCGACCTCTACATGGCGGCCGACGTCCTGGTGACGGACTACTCGTCCGCCATGTTCGACTACGCCGTCCTGGGCCGTCCGATGGTCTTCTACACCTACGACCTGGAGCGCTACCGCGACCACGTCCGCGGCTTCTACCTCGACCTGGAGGCGGAGGCGCCGGGGCCGCTCGTCGCGACGTCCGAGGAGGTCGCCGAGGCCGTCCGCGCGGCGCCCGAGATCGAAGACGACTACAGCGGCAAGTACGACGACTTCTTCGTCAAGTACTGCCCGCACGACGACGGCGAGGCGTCGGCCCGCGTCATCGACCACGTCTTCTCTCGTTGACCTGCGGCGAGTCGTCGTTATGGCGGCGTCCATAACGACGACTCGCCGCAAGTGAACGTTGTTCGGTCAGCCGGGGCGGCGGACGCGGGCGAAGAGCCAGGTGCCGGGCAGCGTCCACAGCGGCAGCCGCCGCTCCAGGGCCATCGAGAGCCGCAGCGCCTCGTTCGCCAGCGGGTGCAGGGGCGCGAGGTCCTCGCGGCGGGTCGTCCGGTGCCGGAACCTGCGGACGAACGGACGCAGCAGCACGCCCCGGCTCCACAGCCGCTCCAGCAGCAGCCCGGCGCCTTCGAGCAGCTCGGCGAGGGTGTCGCGGGTGTAGCGGCGGACGCGTCCGAGCGCGACGTCGTGCGCCGACCACAGCCCCATGTCGCACGGGACGGACAGCAGCGCCGTCCCGCCGGGGCGGAGCACCCGGACGATCTCGGCGGCGGCGCGCTCGTGGTCCTCGATGTGCGCCAGCACGTCCATCGCCAGCGCCAGGTCGTACTCGTCCCCCGGAAGCGGGAGGTAGCGGGCGTCGCCCTCGTAGGCCTCGACGCCGTGCGCGCGGGCCAGCCCGACCGCACCGGGGTTCAGGTCGATCGCGGTCGCCCGCCAGCCGTGCCCGGCCAGCATCCGCGCGTCCGTGCCGGCCCCCGCGCCGATGTCGACGGCCGTGCCGGGGGTGCTGAACCGCAGCAGTTCACCGGACAGGATCGCGCGCCGCTCCCGGTACCACCAGTTCTCGTTCTCGATCCGCGCGATCCGCTGCAGCTCGATCGTGTCCACAGCACAAGGTCACGCCATCGGGGCGGTGCGTTCCACTGTCGTCGCCGATCGCATGCCGATCGTTGACCCGGCCTTGAACCGGGCCCGGGCGTGCGAGGGGCCTCAGCGCCTGCCGCGCCGCACCAGCCAGCGGATCACGAGCAGCAGCACCACGAGCCCGCCGGCCGCCGGGACGGCCCGCTTGGCCAGCGACGGCCCCGCGACCTCCAGCAGGTCGATCGCGTCGTCCTCGCGCGCCAGCCGCAGCGGCGGACGCTCGGACGGCGACTTGGGGGGCTGCGGCGGGGCGGCCGGCACCGGCCGCGGCACCTCCGCCTTCGCCGGCTCCGGCGCGGCATGCCTGCCCCGCGCGGCCTCCGCGACGCCGGTCTCGGCTTCCAGTTCCGGCTTCGCCGCCTCCGCCGGGTCCGGCATGGCCTCCTGCACGGGCTCGGCGGGCGCGGGCGCGGCCTTGACGGGCGCAGGGGCCTCGGCAGGCGCGGGGGCCTCGGCCGCCGGTGCCTCCAGCTCCGCCGACAGCGCCTTCGCGAACCGCGCGATGATCTTCGAGCCGACCTCGGACAGGATGTTGCGGCCGAACTGCGCGGGCCGTCCCGTCACGTTCAGCTTGGTGTGCACGGTCACCCGCGTGGTGCCGTCGTCCTGGGCGTGCAGCCTCGCCTGGACGGTCGCCGACGCCGTGCCCGAGCCGCGCGCCTCCTTGCCGGAGGCCTCCAGCGTCACGGTGCGGGACGACTCGTCGGCCGAGACGATGCGCGCGGTGCCCCGGTAGGTGATGGTCATCGCGCCGACCTTCACCTTCATCCGGCCCGCGTACTCCTCGCCCTCGGCCGAGTCGAGGATCGCGCCCGGCATGCACGACGCGACGCGCTCCACGTCGAGCAGCACCGACCAGGCCCGATCCACCGGCACGGGGACGGTGAATTCGTGGTCGAGCTCCATGATCATGGTCCTTATCGTCCGGTGTTCTTCCCGCGACCTTACGGCGATCACCCGGCCGCCGCCAGTGCGGGGGTGCCCGCACGGAACGCGCGAAAACGGGGCGGGTCGCGCGGCCGGGCCCAGGGCGCGGGGACCCGGCCGCGCGGCCGCGCCTCAGCCGCCCGCCGCGGCGGCCAGCGCCCGCGCGGTCAGCACGGACGCCAGGTGCGTTCGGTATTCGGCGGATCCGTGCAGGTCGGTGGGCGGCTCGGTGCCCTCGGCGGCGTGCCCGGCGGCGGATCTGAACGCCTCCTGCGACGCCGCCCGCCCCCTGACGGCCTCCTCCACGGCGTCCGCGCGGACGGGCGTCGGCCCCATGTTGGTGAGCGCGACCCTGGCCTCCTCGACCGTGTCGCCCGACCGGCGCACCGCGCACGCGACCCCGACGATCGCCCACGCCTGCGCCGTCCGGTGGAACTTCTCGTAGTGCACGCCCCAGCCCGCGCCGGGCTTCGGCACCCGCACGCCGACGAGCAGCTCGTCCGGCTCCAGCGCCGAGGTCATCCAGTCGACGAAGAACTCGGCCGCCGGGATCTCCCGCTCGCCGCGCACCGACCGGGCCAGCAGCACCGCGTCCAGCGCCAGCGCGACGGCCGGCAGGTCGCCCGCCGGGTCCGCGTGCGCCAGCGACCCGCAGAACGTGCCGCGGTGCCGGACGGCCGGGTCCGCGACCGTCTCGGTCGCCCGCGCGATCAGCGGCAGGTGCTCGCGCACCAGCGGGTCGCCGATCACCTGGTGGTGCGTCGCCATCGCGCCGATGACCACGGCGTCGCCGTCGTCGCGGATCTCGCGCAGCCCGTCCAGCCGGTCGAGGTCGATGAGCGCGTCGGGGTAGGCGAGCCGCATCCGCAGCAGCGGCATCAGGCTCTGCCCGCGGGCGAGGACCTTCGCGTCCTCGCCGGCGTCGGCCAGCGCCCGCGCGGCCTCGTCCACCGACGCGGGGCGCACGTAGTCGAACGTCGCGGGGATCACTGGGCACCTCCGGCCGATCCGAGACCGCCGCCCGCTCCGGGTTCGGCGGTGTCCGGCTTGGACTCCGAGCGCAGAGCGCGCCAGACGCGCTCCGGCGTGCACGGCATCGGGACGTCGTGCACGCCGAACGGGCGCAGCGCGTCCACGATCGCGTTGACGACCGCCGGGGTCGAGGCGATCGTGCCGGCCTCGCCGACGCCCTTCACGCCCATCGGGTTGGACGTCGCGGGCGTCTCGGTGCGGTCGGTGGTGAACGACGGCAGATCCGCCGCTGACGGGATCAGGTAGTCGGCCATCGTGGTCGTGGTGAGGTTGCCCTCCTCGTCGTACACGGCCTCCTCGTACAGCGCCTGCGCGATGCCCTGCGCGAGCCCGCCGTGCACCTGACCCTCGACGATCAGCGGGTTCACGACCTTGCCGACGTCGTCCACCGCCACGTACTTGCGGATCTTCACCATCCCGGTCTCGGTGTCGACCTCGGCCGCGCACAGGTGCGTGCCGTGCGGGAAGGAGAAGTTGCCCGGGTCGTAGGTCGCGTCGGAGTCCAGCGACGGCTCGACACCGTCCGGGAGGTCGTGCGCCGCGAACGCGGCCAGCGCGACCTCCTGCAGCGTCCGGCCCTCCTGCTGGACGCCCCGGACGCTGAACCGCCCGCCCTCGAACTCCAGGTCCTGCTCGGACGCCTCCAGCAGGTGCGCCGCGACCTTCCGGGCCTTGTCGACGACCTTGTCGCACGCCGAGTACAGCGCCATCCCGCCGACCGCGAGCGACCGCGACCCGTAGGTGTCCATGCCCTTGTGCGACACGGCCGTGTCGCCGTGCAGCACCTTCACGTCCTCGAACGGGATGCCCAGCCGGTCCGCGGTGATCTGCGCCCACGCCGTCTCGTGGCCCTGCCCGTGCGCGGACGAACCCGTGACGACCTCGACCTTCCCGGACGGAAGCACCCGAACCGATGCGTGCTCCCAGCCGCCGGCGCCGTACGACAGCGATCCCAGCACCCGCGACGGCGCGAGCCCGCACATCTCCGTGAACGTCGACACCCCGATGCCGAGCTGTACCGGGTCACGGCTTTCGCGGCGGTCGGTCTGCTCCGCGCGGAGCTTGTCGTACTCGAACAGCTCCAGCGCCTTGTCGGTCGCCGCCTCGTAGTTCCCGCTGTCGTAGGTGAGGCCCGCGATCGTGTCGAACGGGAACTCCTCGTGCGCGATCCAGTTGCGGCGCCGCACCTCGATCGGGTCCATGCCCAGCTCGTCGGCCAGCTCGTCCATCAGCCGCTCGATCGCGAACGTCGCCTCCGGACGTCCCGCACCGCGGTAGGCGTCCGTGGGCGTTTTGGTCGTGAACACGCCCGAACAGGTGAAGGAGTAGGCGTCCATCTTGTAGATGCCGTTGAACATGAACGCGCCCAGCAGCGCGATGCCCGGTGTCACCAGCATCAGGTAGGCGCCCATGTCGGCGAGCAGCTCCACCTTCAGGCCGCGGATCCGCCCGTCCCGCTCCGCCGCCAGCGTCAGCCGCTGGATCTGGTCGCGCCCGTGGTGGACGGTCATGTTCCCTTCGCTGCGCGACTCCGTCCACTTCACCGGACGGCCCAGCTTCCGCGCCAGCAGGAGCGCGAGCACCTCCTCGCCGTACACCTGCAGCTTCGAGCCGAACCCGCCGCCCACGTCGGGCGCGACGACCCGGATCTTGTGCTCGGGGATCTCCGTGACCGTCGCCAGCATCAGCCGCAGGATGTGCGGGATCTGCGTCGCGGAGTACAGGGTGAACTCGTCGCCCTCCGGGACGCACAGCACCGACCGCGGCTCCATCGCCGTCGGGATCAGCCGCTGCTGGACGTACCGGCGCTCCAGCACGACCGGCGCGTCCCGCATCGCGGCGTCCATGTCGCCGTTCTCGAACACCCACGTGTAGGACGTGTTCGTCCCGAGCCCCTCGTGGACCAGGTCGGCGCCGTCCGCGACGGCCGCCTCCATGTCCACCACGGCGGGCAGCGGCTCGTAGTCGACGTCGATCTCCTCCAGCGCGTCGACCGCCGCGTACCGGTCCCGCGCCACCACGCACGCCACCGGCTCGCCCACGTAACGGACCTCGTCCACCGCCATCGGCGGATGGTCCGGATGCTTCATGTCCTCGGTGACGACCCACGCGCACGGCAGCGACCCCTGCTCGGCCGCGAAGTCGGCGCCGCTGAACGCCCCCACGACGCCCGGACGGCCCTTCGCCTGCTCGACGTCGACCCCGGTGATGCGCGCGTGCGCGTGAGGGCTGCGCACGAAGGCGACGTACAGCGTCCCCACCGGAGCCATGTTGTCGGTCCACCGCGTCCGCCCGGTGATCAGCCGGGCGTCCTCCGACCGCTTCCGGGGCGAGCCCATCTCCCTTGCGGGACCCTCCGCCGTCGCGGTCATGACGCCACCTCCGGCTCCTGCGCGGGCGTGCGCATCTCCGCCGCCGCGCGCCGCACCGCCTTCACGATGTTCTGGTAGCCGGTGCACCGGCACAGGTTGCCCTCCAGCCCGTCCCGGATCTCCTCCTCGGACGGGTCGGCGTTCTCCCGCAGCAGATCGATCGACGCCATGATCATGCCGGGGGTGCAGTAGCCGCACTGCAGCGCGTGCTCCTCGTGGAACGCCCGCTGCATCGGGTGCCCGGCGCCGCCGGCCCCCAGCCCCTCGACGGTGGTGACGTCGCGGCCGTCGGCCTGGACGGCGAGCACGGAGCAGCTCTTCACGCTCAACCCGTCCATCAGGACGGTGCAGGCTCCGCAGTTGCTGGTGTCGCACCCCACCGGGGTGCCGACCTTCCCCAGCCGGTCGCGCAGGTAGTGGACGAGAAGAAGCCGCGGTTCGACGTCGTCCTCGTACGTCGCACCATCGACCTCGACACGGATACGTGGCATGCGTTTCTCCCAGGGACGTCTCGGGGTGGACCGGAGAGAGGACGCCCCTGGGCGGAGCACGCTGAACCGGCCACGTCATCGGGGCCCGCCTCTCTGAGCGCTCCGCGACATGCCTCCCGGAGCGCTCCGCGACATGCGACCTTACGAAGGTATGCCGCGGTTGAATCGCGTACTAGACCCCGACGTGGCCTATTTGTCCCGGGCTTTGTCCCAGGCCGGACGCGGTGCCGCCGCTACTGCACCCGCAGCAGCACCGGCCAGGTGTCGGGCCCGACGATCCCGTCGGCCGTCACGCCGCCCCACTTCTGGACGGCCTTCACCGCCGCCTCCGTCGTGTCGTCGAACCGCCCGTTGACCGCGACCTCGGAGTGGCTGCGCGCCAGCAGCAGCCCCTGCACGCTCTCGACGTGCTCGCCCGTGTCGCCCTTGCTCAGCTCCGGCAGCCTGTTCACCATGGCCTCCATCCAGTCGTCGCCGCTGTAGTCGGGCCGCCCGTAGCCCGCGATCACGTCCGCGCCGCGCACCTTGCGCTTGCAGGCGTCGGAGGTGTTGCCCTCGATCGTCTGGACCCGTCCGCCGCCCAGTGCCTTCTCGACCACGCCGACGTGGTCGATCGCGGAGATGGTGTTGGACGCGCCCCAGTCGAAGAAGACGATGTCGCCGGGCCGCGCCGCGTCGACCTGCGCGGTCGTCCCGGCGTGCCAGCGTCCGGCCTTCTGGAAGTCCTCGGCGTGCCACGGCGTGTACGCGCGGTCGCCGCCGGGCAGGACGGCGCCCGCGTTGCCGCTGTGCCGCGCCCAGTAGGTGATGGCCATGTCGCACCAGGACGCGTCGAGGAACTCGTCGCCGTGCCTGGACGCGTACTCCTTGGTGATGGTGTTCGGGCGGCCCGACATCCCGAGGGACTTGCGGGCCTCCGCCAGCATGCTCGCCGCGGTCATGCGGAACCCTCCCCGCGGAAGATCCCGTCCCTGTCCGGCTCTCCGTACAGATCGCGCAGGACCTGCTCCTCGTCCGGCTCCGTCGCGCGGTCGACACCGGGGTTCACGTCGACCTCGTCCATATGCGACGCCTCGGTGGCGTCCGTTCGTGCTTCGGGGGTCACTGTCACTCCTCGACGGCGGCGACCGCCCCGTTCCGTGGGCGATCACCAACCGACCGTAATCGGATCCCCCATACTTTTCCGGATTTCCCCCATATTCACATCGACCGCGACTGACCTGCCGAGACGGCCCCGCCACTCTCGCCACCCGGTAAGCGGACGACGCCCGCGGGCGCCGCGGGCGCCGTCCGGGAGCGTCACTCGTCGTCGGCCTCGGGCGGCGACACGGTCGTGGACGTGCCCGACAGCGACCCGTTCGACGAGCCGGGCGACATGCCGCTGGACGCGCCGCTGACCTCGTTGATGATGTCGCTGCCCGGGCTGCCGTCGCCCTTGGCGAGGTTGAACGACCGGTCGATCTCCAGCCAGCTGTCGTCGCCCGCGTCGTCGCCGGTGTTGTTGAAGGCGCTGACGAGGGTGTCCCCGGGCGCGGCCGGGGCCGCCGGCGCGGCGGGCGGCGGGGCGGACGCGGACGCCCAGGTGACCCCGGCCGTCGCGGCCGAGACGCCGCAGGCGAGGGCGGTGAGCGTGAGGAATCTGGCGAGCATGCGCATGTGGACCTTTTTTCTGTAGTGACGAAACATCGCGGCGACTCCCGGGTGGGGAATCACCGCGATGGGCGGATGTCGGGTGGGATCAGGCGGGGGTGCCCGCCATCTCCTGTTCGTCGCTCCGGTGGTGCCGGCTCATGTTGCGTTCCAGCAGGTCGATCGACTCCTTGACGCCGACGCTGTCCGGCGTCATCTCGGGCAGCCGGCCGTCGGCGCCCTTCAGTTCGAGCAGCGCCGCGTCCATGGCGCTCTGCGCCGCGAACAGGCACGGGGTGCTGTAGATCGCCACGTCCACGCCGAGCTCGGTGAGCTCGGGCAGCGAGATGCGCGGCGACTTGCCGCCGGCGATCTGGTTGAACAGCAGCGGCTTGCCGCCGATCACCTGCCGCACCCTGTGGATCCAGTCGACGCTCCGGACGCCGTCGACCAGGATGACGTCGGCGTCGGTCTCGGCGAGGGCCTGCGCGCGCCGCAGGATCTCCTCCTCGTCGGTGGCGTCGGTGCGGGCGACGACCACCAGGTCGCGGCGCGTCTCCAGCACCATCTCGAGCTTCTCGAGATACTCCGGCAGCGGAAGGATCTGCTTGCCGTCGACGTGCCCGCAGCGGCGCGGCCGCCGCTGGTCCTCCAGGATGACGCCGGACGCGCCGAACATCTCCAGCTGCTCGACGACGTGGCAGGCGACCTCCGGGTCGACGTACCCGTCGTCGATGTCGACCAGCAGGTGCCGGCCGGGGAAGGCGAGCCGCAGCCGCTGCACGAACGCGACCATGTCCGGCCAGGCGATGAAGCCGATGTCGGGCAGCCCGTAATGGGACGCGGCGAACCCGAAGCCGGACACGAAGAGGCCGTTGTAGTGCTTGGCGGCGACGGAGGCGGAGAACATGTCGAACACTCCGATGAGCGGAGTGACTCCCTCCGACATGATCTCTCGTCGTAGCTCGTCTCCGTAATTCACGTATCACTCCTCTGTTCTGGGGTGTGGCAGGTCCGGCGCCCTGAGGGGCACCGGACCGGGGGACTGTCACGCCTCGAACAACGCGGACGAGTCACTATTCCGCGTTGCGAATAGTTACTCATCCAGAACGTATAGGAGGGGCAAAGTGAATGTAGCGGTCGACTAAAATCGACTGCCCTTCGCCGGTTATGAAACGCGATATGGGGATTTGTTCTTGGCCTTTGTTTTGCCCCGGCTAGGGCGCGACGTCGACCGGTGCGGCCGACGCGTCCGGCTGCGTCGCCGGGGCCGGCCGCAGCACCAGGAACGCCAGCAGGGCCGCGGCGACGCCGGCGACCACGCCGACGACCGCGATCGTGGCCATGGAATGGGTGAACGCGTCGCGCGCCGCCGCGGCGAGGCCGGCGTCGCCCCTGGCCGCCGCGACCGCCAGCGCGTCGCCGATCGACTTGCGCGCCGGGCCGGTGACGCCGTCCGGCATGCGGCCGGAGAACGCCGCCGACAGGACGCTGCCGAGGATCGCGACGCTGAGCGCCTGCCCGAGCTGCTGGACGGTGTCGTTGACCGCCGAGCCGACGCCGGCGCGCTCGGGCGGCAGCGCGCCGAGCAGCGTCCCGTACGCCGCGGGGCCCATCGTCCCGCTGCCCATCCCCATGATGACCAGGGCGATGGCGAGCTTGGGGTAGCCGTCGCCGGGCGACAGCGTCGCCAGCACGCCGAAGCCGGCGGCGAGCAGCAGCAGGCCGGCCGCCACCGCGACCCTCGCGCCGAGCTTCTTGTCGACGACCACGCCGATCCCGTTGAACGCCATCGCGGCGACCATCAGCGGGATGAACGCGGCACCGGCCTTCAGCGGGCTGTAGTCCAGCACGAACTGCAGGTACTGGGTGAGGGCGAGCAGCAGGCCGCCCGCCGAGAACGACATCAGCACCACCGACAGGCTGGCGCCGCTGAAGTTGCGGTCGCGGAACAGGGCCGTCGGCAGCATCGGCTCCGGGCAGTGCCGCTCCCACAGGGCGAACGCGGCGATCATGACGACCGCGACCACGAACCCGCCGATCGTCCGGGCGGACGACCAGCCGTCCCGCGCCGTCTCGATCACGCCCCACACCAGGGCGGTCATCCCGACCGTGGACAGCACGGCGCCCACCACGTCGGGGCGGACGGCCGGGCCGCGCGACTCGGGGATGATCAGCAGTGCGGCGACGATCCCGACGGCCGCGATCGGGACGTTCAGCAGGAACACCGACCCCCACCAGAAGTCGCGCAGCAGCACGCCGCCGACGAGCGGGCCCGCGACGGCGCCCACCATCAGCACCGAGCTCCAGATGGCGAGGGCCTTCTTGCGCTCCTCGTCGTCGAAGACGGTGGTGAGGATCGACAGCGTGCCCGGCATCAGGAACGCGCCGCCGACGCCCATCAGCGCCCGCGCGGCGATGAGCTCGCCGGAGGAGTCCGCCATCGCGGCGAACACCGACGCGCCGCCGAACAGGACGAGCCCGGCGACCAGGCCGCGGCGGCGCCCGAACCGGTCGGACAGGGCGCCCGCGGTGAGCAGCAGCCCGGCGAAGACCAGCATGTAGGCGTCCAGGATCCACTGGATGTCGGCATTGCTCGCGTGCAGGTCCTTCACCAGCGACGGGATCGCGACGTTGAGCACCGTGTTGTCGATGACGACCACGAGCAGGCTGAGGCACAGCACGCCGAGGATCAACCAGCGGCGCGGGTCTCGGGCGGACATGGCATCCCCGTTCGTACAACGATCGAATTTTCGCACACTGTACTAACCGCGGTACGCCGTTCGTCAACCGATAATCTGGAGCGGCGAAGCACCCCCAGGTCAGAAGGACGCGCATGGCCCCTGAACACGATCCCGTCGCCACGTCGGTCTGGCTGCGCCCGGGCCGTCCGCGGCGGGGCCGCCCGCAGCTCAGCCGCGAGGAGATCGTCGGCGCGGCGGTCCGGCTGCTGGACGCCGAGGGCCCGGACGGCTTCAGCATGCGGCGCCTGGCCGCGAGCATCAGCGCGGGCGCGACCTCGATGTACTTCTACGTCGCGAACAAGGACGAGCTGCTGGAGCTGGTCGTCGACGAGATCCTCGGCGAGGTCGAGGTCCCCGACGTCGAGGCGGTCGGCTGGCGGGAGGCGGCGGCCGGGCTCGTCCGCGCGTTCCGGACCGTGCTGCTCCGCCATTCCTGGGTGATCGCCCTGTTCGGCACCCATCCCGCCATCGGGCCGAAGGCGATGCGGATCAGCGACCGCACCATCGCGCTGCTGACCGCCGCGGGCCTGTCCGGCGCGGAGGTCGCCTGGGCCAGCTCCCTGCTGATGTCGCACGCCATCGGCTACGCCACGTCCGACGCCGCGCTGGACCGCGCCACCCGCGCCGCCGGGAAGTCGGCGGCCGACCTCGTCGAGCAGCTCCGCCCCTTCGTGGAGCGCGTGGCGGACGACTACCCGAACTACGCCGGCTGGTGGCGCCAGAACGCGACGATCGACATCGACCCGGACGACGGCTTCGAGTTCGGCCTCGAACGCGTCCTCGACGGCCTGCAGGCCTGGATCGACAAGAAGTCCTGACCCCGCGCCGTCACGGCGACGGCGTGCCGCAGGTCTTGGTGATGTCGTCGGTGGCCTGAGTGAACCGGACCGTCTCGGATTCGGAGAGGAAGTTCTTCCCCGCCTCGTTGCCGCCGTTCTTCTCCAGCTTCGCGCCGACGTCCAGGACGATGTCGACCTCCTTGGCCAGGTGGTCGTCCTTCAGCTTCGGGCGGACCTTGCGGAGCGCGCCGATGATGCCCTGGACGTCGTCCGACCCGGACTGGGCCCGCAGCGCGGTGGTGATCTTGGAGCAGTCGGCCTTCCGGTGGTCGCCGCCGCCGGAGCAGCCGGGCACCAGGAGGCACAGGACGAGCGCCGCCGCGGGCGGGACGAGGATGCGCACCGGTTTCACGGCACCGATGATCCCAGGTCGGGGACTGTGCACCGTTCTGTGGGGTATGCACGCTGTGTGTTCGTCAAGTACCTGTTTGTGACCACGCTGCTGACCGTGGTCGCCTACGTCCTGCTCACCCGCTGACGCCCGGGTCCTTCCGCGCCCTGACGGCGAGGACGGTCGGGGTCGGTGCGCCGCGTTCCGCGAACCGCTCGAACGCCAGGCCCGCGGCCATGAAGGAGTGCAGCAGTTCGGGCAGCGGCCGGTGGGTCGCCCCCACCTTGTCCCGCACGCCGCGATCGGTCCAGGACGCCTTGGTCCAGTGCCCGTCAAGGTAACCGGGACCGATCACGACCGCGTCCGGGTCGCCGCGGTCGGCGAAACCGCCGCAGAAGCAGGGATGGACGCCGACATGCACGAAGATCCCGCCGGGCCGCAGCACCCGAGCCGCCTCGCGGAGCACATCCGGGTAGCCGGGCATGTCGGTGTGGACCATCACCGCGATGACGGCGGCCAGCGAGCCGTCCCGAAGGGGCAGCCGCCCCGCGTCGCCCCGAACGACGGGAAGCCGCCCACGAGCATGCCGAAGCATCCCAGCGGACAGGTCGACCCCGACAGGCACCCACCCGAGCCCGCGCACGCGGTCGGCGTGGACGCCGGTGCCGCACCCGATCTCCAGGCAGGGCTCGCGGCCCTCGCCGAGGAGTTCTTGCAGGACACCGGCCAGATCGAGCGGGTCGTTCTGGCGCTGGGCGCTGAGGAACTCGTGCTCGTACCAGTCCGCGATCTCGTCGTAGGCCGCAGTCGGTGCCATCGCCGCTCCCTTGTGAGGCGCCTCCTCGACTCTAACCAGGCGCGTCCGCCATTGGCGGTCGGTGAGGTGCGCACAAAGGTCGCCGTGGGATCGCCGCATCCGCTGAGCGGGAAACACGGGAGAACGAGGTAACGGGCGCCGGAGGGGCGGCATTCATTGTGCCGGGCCGGTGGGACGTCGATGCCGATTCCGGTCAATTGAGCGATGAAACAAAAAGAGTCGGGCGCGGCGGTCGAGGGCCGCGCCCGGCTTGGAGGGCGGTTTTCAGCGGGCGGGGGTGAGGCTTTCGGTGTGCAGCACCTTGCCGTCCAGGTCTCGGAGGTGGACGGTCAGGGCGCCCGACTGCGCGTCGATGTCGACTTCGCCGAAGAACTGGTAGCCCTCGGCGGGCGAGGTGTTCGCGTGCGGCGGGGCCTGCACGAACTTCGCCGTCGGGCCGAACGTGCCGTCGAGGGAGTTCGGGCCGAAGGCGCCGGCGTTGAGCGGGCCGGACACGAATTCCCAGAACGGGTCGAAGTCCTGGTACGCGGCCTTGGACGGGTCGTAGTAGTGGGCGGCCGTGTAATGGACGTCGGCGGTCAGCCAGACGGTGTTGCGGACGCGGTGCCTCTTGATGTCGGAGAGGATGTCCGCGATCTCCCGTTCGCGGCCGAGGGGCGCACCTTTGTCGCCCTGGGCCGCCGCTTCCTGCGCGGTGCCGTCGGGGACGACGAGGCCGATCGGCAGGTCGTTCGCGATGACCTTCCAGGTGGCCTTCGAACCGCGGAGCTCGCGCTTGAGCCAGGCGGCCTGCTCGGCGCCGAGGAGCCCGTCGCGCTGCGTCGGGGAGTCGTCGGCGTCGTTCGGGGACTTGTACGTGCGCATGTCGAGCATGAACACGTCGAGCAGCGGGCCGTAGGAGATCTTGCGGTAGATGCGCCCGCCCTTGGCGGCCTGAATGGCGATGGGCGTGTATTCGAACGCGGCGCGGCGCGCGCGTGCGGAAAGGACGTCCACCCGCTTCTCGGTGTACTGCGGGAGGTCCAGTATCTCGCCCGGGTACCAGTTGTTGAGCGTTTCGTGGTCGTCCCACTGGTAGAGCATCGGGACCTGGGCGTTGAACGCGCGGAGATTGGCGTCCTGGAGGTTGTAGCGGAACTGGCCGCGGTATTCGGCGAGCGTCTGGGCGACGGTGGACTTCTCCGGAGTGGTGAGGTTGCGCCAGGTGCGGCCGTCCGGGAGCGCCACCGTCTCGGTCAGCGGGCCGTCGGAGTAGACGAGGTCGCCGCTGCACAGGAAGAAGTCGGGGTCGACCGCGGCCATCGCCTTGAAGATGCGGTAGCCGCCGAGGTCGGGGTTGATGCCCCAGCCCTGGCCGGCGAGGTCGCCGGACCAGACGAACCGGATGTCGCGGCGGGTGCGCGGCGCCGTGCGGAGCCGTCCGGCGACCGGCTCGGACGTCAGGTGCCGGTCCAGGTCGTCCAGCCGGACCCGGTAGTGCAGCTCGCGGCCCGGCGGCAGGCCGCGCAGGAACGCCTTGCCGGTGAGGTCGGTGTCCGGGGTCAGGACGGGGCCGCGGACGGTCCTGGCGTTCCGGAAGTCGGGGCGGTCGCTGAGGTCGACGAACATCCGCGCGGGACGGTCGGCCCGCGCCCACACGACGGCCTCGTGCGCGGTGACGTCGCCGCTCTGCACGCCGTGGGTGAGCCGCGGACGGCCGGTCCGCAGCAGCCCGGCGGCGCGCGCCGGTCCGTCGTTCAGCAGGGCGAAGGCCGCTCCGGCGGTCGTCACGAGACCACCTCGCAGCACGGTGCGCCGGTCCATGCAGGCTCCGTTCCTTGATCCGTTACCGGGACGGATGGTGGCGGACCGGGACGGACCGCCGGTGCACGGCGGGTGAACGCAGGCGTTCGGCTTGACAACCGTTGGTCACGGAGTGTCTCCTTGGTTCCATGCCAGCGCGCGTTCCCGCCGACAGCCCCGTGGCCCTCCGCCGCGTGGCCAGCGCGCTGTGTCCTGCCTGTAGCCGCTGATCATCCCGTTGCACGCCGGGTGGCTCACCCGGATCCGGCTCACACCCAGGACTCCAGGACCATGGTTCCCGATCTCACTATGCGTGGCCAGGACGACCCGCACGGCCGCACGACCATCGCCCGCCCGCCGACCGTGGGGCAGCTCGCCGCCCGCGTCCACGCGCTGGCCGCGCGCCCGTCCGACTGGTGGCGCCGCCTCACCTTCGACGAGACCGGCCCGGTGCGCGTCCCGCTGGACGACCCCGACGGCACGGACGGCGTCCGGCTGTGGCTGACCACCTGGCCCCCGGGGCACGGCGCGACCGTGCACGGGCAGGTCAGCACGCTGATCGCCGGTGAGCTGGCGGAGGTGGCGATCGCGGCGGACGGGGTGACGGAGCGCCCGCTGCGGGCCAACCGGGTCCGCGTGCACGGCGGCCCGCAGACCTTCACCAACCCCGGCCCCGCGTTCGCCGTCAGCCTGCACGCCTCCTGACCGCGCCGCCCCGCCGACGACGGGTCAGTGTTCGCCGGTCAGGTACGGGGAGGCGGCCTCGCGGCCGATGAGGGGGAGCAGCACGAAGTAGGTGAGGGCCGGCAGCAGCGACGGCAGCTCCTCCGCCTCGCCCGTCTCCACCTGGACGTGGATCGCGCTGTAGATGCCGCCGACGATCGCGTCGATCACCGCGACCGGGACCGGCGGCAGCGACGGCTCGGCGAAGAACGCGCGGAACCGGGCGAGGCTGTCGATGCGCGCCTGCCGCACCTGCGGCCCGGCCGCGTTCACCTCCACCAGCGACGCCCGCGCGAACGGCGGCTGGGCGGCCAGGATCGCCAGCATCCGGCGCAGCGCCGCCTGGATCCCGTCCGGCCAGGACGGCGCCGCCTCGTACGCCTCGGTCATCCGCCGCAGCAGGATGTCCATGCCGTGCTGGTAGGCCGCCAGGAAGCAGTCGTCGAGATCAGTGAAGTGCGTGTAGAACGTCTTCTTGGTGACGCCCGCGCCCTCGGTCACCCGGCTGATCGTCGTGTGCGCGAAGCCGCGCTCGGACACCACCTGCACGAACGCGTCGATGAGCCGCTCGCGCTGGATGCCCGCGACGGTCTCCGGCGAGAGCCCGTGCCGCCCCGGCTTGATCGCGCGGCCGGGGTCCAGGGCCGACCGCGCGCCCGGGAGCACGTCCGTGCCGCCGCCCTCTGGGACACCGGGCTGCCCTGCCATCACACCTCGATCCCCGATCACCTGCCGTTGGGATCACACTACTTCGCGTTCCCGCCGGAGGGGGATGGCCGCGCGGTGCGGCGCGGGTCACACGCGGACGCCCGCGCCGATCCCGGCGCGGGCGTCCGTATGTTTCCGGCAGATCAGGCGGGAACGGGCTCGGCCTCGCGGTCGCGCCGCGGCGCCTCGTCGCCGGTCTCGCCGGTCTCGTCCGGGATGGACGGGCTGGAGGTCAGCTCCTTCGGCGGGCCGTTGAACACCGACTCGTCCAGCAGCCCCTCCGACCGGGCGACCAGCACCGGGACGGTCAGCTGGCCGGTGACGTTCAGCGCCGTCCGGGCCATGTCGATGACCTTGTCGATCGCGATCAGGTAGCCGACGGCCTGCAGCGGCAGCCCCACCGTGGTCAGCGTCAGGGTCAGCGCGACCAGCGCCGGGCCGGGCGTGCCGCCGGTGCCGAGCTGCCCGATCACCGCGGCCAGCGCGATCAGCGCGTAGTCGGCGATGCCGAGGTGCACGCCGGTGTACTGGGCGACGAACACCGCGGCCACCGCCGGGTAGATCGCGCCGCAGCCGTCGAACTTGATCGTCGCGCCGAGCGGCTGCGCGAAGCTCGCGTACTCCCGCTGGACGCCGTTGCGCTCGATCGCCACCCGCTGCGCGATCGGCAGCGTCGCCAGCGAGGACGAGGACACGAAGCCGAACTGGATCGCCGGCCAGGAGTTGCGCAGGAACTTCAGCGGGTTCACCCGGCCGAACGCGCGCAGCAGCAACGGGTAGCCGACCAGCAGCATGATCGCGACGGCCAGGTAGATCGCGCCGGTGAACTTCGCCAGCGGCGCCAGCGAGCTCGGCCCGTAGGTGGCGACGACGGAGCCGATCAGGAAGAACGACCCGATCGGGGTGAGCCGGACGACCCACCACACGACCTTCTGCATCACCACGTACAGGTCGTCGATCAGGTTCGTCAGCCGCTCGCCGCGCTCGCCGATCGCGACCAGCGCCGCGCCGAACAGCACCGCGAACGTGACGACGCCGAGCACGTTGCCGTCCGCCATCGCCTTGACGATGTTGGACGGGAACAGGTTCTGCAGCACCTGCGTCCAGGTGACGGGGTCGGTCTCGGCGGACTCGCTGGCCAGCTTCCCGAGGCCCTGCCCCGGCTTGACCAGCAGCGCGACGGTCAGCCCGATCGCGGTGGCGATCGCCGAGGTCACCACGAACCAGCCGAGCGTCTTGGCGGTCAGCCGCGCGACGCTCCCGACGTTGCGGAGCCGTCCGACGCTCACCACGATCGCCGCGAACACCAGCGGCACCACGACGACCTTCAGCAGGCTGACGTAGACGTCGCCGAAGGGGTCCAGCCAGTCGGCGGCGGTCTTCTCGCCGCCCCCGAAGTTGTTGATCAGGGCGCCGGCGGCGACGCCGAGCACCAGCGACAGCACGATCTGCTGCCAGAACTGCCATTTCCAGACACGCGGGTTCATCGAGAGGTTCTCCAGGGCAGCCGGAGGCCGGCTTGCGGGAAAGGGGATGAGAAGAAGGCGGGAGGCTGCGTCAGGCGCGACAGAGCACGCTGGCGAGGCGGCACAGGTCCACGTGCAGCCGGGCCACGAGCAGGACGCTCTTCTCGGAGAACTTCACGAAGCACTCAAACAGCCACATCCGGACCGGGTGTTCCCGGTCCGGACGTGGCCTGCGTCACCTCAGCCGTCGGCGGCGCCCTCTGGTCAGCACCCGGACGGTCCCGACGACCCCGAGCCCGATCAGCACCGCCGGCACCATCACCGCCACCGTCACGGCGTGCCCGCCGGACAGGCCGTCCGCCAGGAACGCGCCCGCCGCGACGAGGAAGAAGATCCCCGCGACCGGCCCGCCCGGGTCGAACCCGCGGCGCTTCTCAGACACGGTGGACATCCACATCCCCGACCTTTCCGCGGATTCTCAGTTCGATCTCCGGCGGGTTGCTCACCTGCGCGCCCTCGGGCTCCAGCACCCGCACGACCCTCGCGTTCGGGCCGCTCGTCGTGCGGTGCTCGATGCGCAGGTCACCGAGCGCGATGCGCGCGTCCAGCCGGACCCGCACGCCCTGCGGCACCTTCACCTCCATGCCGCCGAGCCCGACGGACGCGTCGACCGAGACGTGCTGCCCCGTCGTCAGCGGCAGCGCGGTCAGGTCGAGCGTGCCCTGCCCGAGGCCGATCCGGTACTCCTGGTGCGTGCTGGTCGCGTTCATCGGCCGCCACTCCATGTCCCCGTACTCAACGTTGTCCGGCATATGCGCCGCGACCGCCGTGGCCAGCAGCGAAAGGGTCAGCAGGGTCCCCGCGGCGGCGAGGCCGCGCGTCCGGAACCAGCCGCCGACGACCAGGCCGGCGCCCACCACCGCGAGCGCGGGCGCCATGACGATCAGCCACGAGTCGGGGGCCGGATAGCCGCGTGCCACCGGGAGGAGCGCGGCGCCGGTGGCCATCGCCGCCAGCAGCGTGATCGTCGTCGCGGGGGACCTGCGCCGGTCCCGCCTCGCCGGCGGCGGCACGTCCTCCTGCGGCTGCGCGGCGTGGGCCCGCCCGTAGGTGGCGAGGTCGATCATCCCGTCGGGCAGCCCGCCGCCCGTCCACGCCGGCGTCTCCTTCTCCAGCGACACGCTCCCGGCCGCGGCCCACTCGTCCGACGGTCCCGGCGGGTGCCCGGCGAACCGCTCCGGAACGGACCTGGCCGCACCGACGAGATCCACGCCGCGCGCGTGGGCGACCAGCATGACCAGCGCGAACACCACCAGCACGGCGATCGAGTCCGTCGAGACCCCGCCGACCAGGCTGAGCGCGACGCCCACGCACAGCAGCGCCCCGAGCGCCGACAGCACCGCGGGCGCGTCGAACCAGCGCCGGAACGCCCGCTCCGCCACCGACGACTCGCCCGGGCTCGCCGGCATCAGCAGCCCGGCGACGATGTACAGGAAGACGCCCTGGCCGTGCGCGAGGACCAGCAGCGCGAACCCCACGCGAAAGACGACGGGATCGATCCTCGTATACCGCCCCAATCCGGTACAGACCCCGATCAGGACCCGTCGCTCCGGATCCCGCGCCAGGCGCCGGTGCTCGCCGGCGTTCCGCTCCTCACCCATGCCACCATCGTGACCGCCCGCCGCCCCCGGCACCATCAGGGACGACCCTGACCGGACCCCGAGATCCCCGCGGGAACGCGCTCGACCGCGACCGCCGGGACCCTGAGGGAATTCGGGGTGGTGCCCTGATGCGGAGGCGGGCCGGGCGTGTGACGATCGGTGACGTGGGAGTACGTGGCGAAGGGTCGCAGGGCGAGGGCGCGGCGGGCGGGGTGACGTCCGCGCCCGCCGCCGTGCCCGAGGGGGCGCGGCTGGAACGGGTGCCGGACGGGCGGCTCGTCGCGGGCGTGGCCCGGGGCCTCGCCGAGCACCTGGGCGTGGACGCGTGGATCGTCCGGGCGGCGTTCGTGCTGCTGACGGTGGCGAGCGGGCTCGGGCTCGCCGCCTACGGCGCGTTCTGGATCCTGGTGCCCGCGCGGGAGGCGACGCCGGCGCGGCGCGGGCGTGACTGGGGGCAGCTGGCCGTCTACGGGGTCGTCACGGTCGGCCTGGCGGCCCTGCCGTGGGGGGCGGGCAAGGCCGGCGGGCTGATGCAGTGGGCGATCTGGCCGTTCGTGCTCGGCGGCGTCGGCGCGGCGATCCTGTGGCAGCAGGCGGACCGGGACCAGCGGCAGCGGTGGGTGCTGCCACTGCGCCAGCGGTGGCTGCGCAGCCTGCTGGGGCTGCTGCTGGTCGTCGGAGGGATCGGCGGGTTCGTCGCGCAGCGGGTGGACGTGGGGCAGGCCCGGTCGGTGATCATCGCGATGCTGATCATCCTGACCGGGGTGACGCTGATCGTGACGCCGTGGGTGCTGCGGCTCTGGCAGGACCTGGACACCGAGCGGGCCGAGCGCGTCCGGTCGCAGGAGCGGGCGGAGCTGGCCGCGCACATCCACGACTCGGTGCTGCACACGCTGACGCTGATCCAGCGGAACGCGCACGACACGCGGGAGGTGCAGCGGCTCGCCCGGTCGCAGGAGCGGACGCTGCGGACGTGGCTCTACCAGCCGCGCTCGGACCCCGACCAGACGTTCGCCGCGGCGATCAAGGCGGCGGCGGGGGAGGTCGAGGACGACCACGGCGTGCCGATCGAGGTGGTGTGCGTGGGGGACACCGCGCTGGACGAGCGGCTGGGCGCGGCGCTGCAGGCGGCGCGGGAGGCGATGGTGAACGCGGCGAAGTACGCCGAGTCGCCGTCGGTGTCGGTGTACGCGGAGGTGGAGGGCGACAAGGTCGCCATCTTCGTCCGGGACCGGGGCAAGGGATTCGACCTGGATCAGGTCCCGGAGGACCGGATGGGCGTCCGGGGGTCCATCATCGGACGTATGGAGCGCAACGGCGGCAAGGCGACCGTCCGGACCGCGCCGGGCGAGGGCACCGAGGTGCGTCTGGAGATGGAGAAGTCGTGAGCGAGCTGAGGCGGGTCGTGCTGGTCGACGACCACCAGATGTTCCGGACCGGGGTGAAGGCGGAGCTCGGCGGCGGCGTCGAGATCGTCGGGGAGGCCGGCGACGTCGACGAGGCGGTGTCGGTGATCCGGGCGACGACCCCGGACGTGGTGCTGCTGGACGTGCACCTGCCCGGGGGCGGCGGCATCGAGGTGCTGCGCCGGCTGAACGGCGTGGTGCCGTCGAGGTTCCTGGCGCTGTCGGTGTCGGACGCGGCGGAGGACGTGATCGGGGTGGTGCGGGGCGGCGCGCGCGGCTACGTCACCAAGACGATCTCGGGCCCGGAGCTGACGGACGCGATCGGCCGGGTGGCGGAGGGCGACGCGGTGTTCTCGCCGCGCCTCGCGGGTTTCGTGCTGGACGCGTTCTCCGCGTCGGACGTCCCGGCGGTCGACCCGGAGCTGGACCAGATCACGCAGCGGGAGCGGGACGTGCTGCGGCTGATCGCCCGCGGCTACGCCTACAAGGAGATCGCCAAGGAGCTGTTCATCTCGGTGAAGACGGTGGAGACGCATGTCAGCAGCGTGCTGCGCAAGCTCCAGCTGTCGAACCGGCACGAGCTGTCCCGCTGGGCCGCCGCCCGCCGCCTGGTGTAGCGCGCGGTCTCACTCCAGGCCGAGGAGTCCGGGGCTGCCCGCCCGGTTCCGCCATTCGCTCCGGGGATCGGCGACCAGCCGGCGCGTCCCGAGGTCGAGCAGCCCGCTGACGTGCGAGACCTCCGCGGCCACGACGCCGTCCGCACGCCGGAACGCGTGCCGTACGCGGTAGGTCTTGCCGCCGCTCCATTCCCATTCGCAGGTCACGTCGACCTGGTCGCCGCCCCGCAGTTCGCGGTGGTACTTGATGACGGTCTCCAGGTTGACGGGCCCCAGGCCGCCGCGGATGAGGTCATCGACGGACACCCCGGCCGCCTGCACGCATGCGAAGCGCGCGTGGTCGGCGTACTGGACGTAGAAGCCGCCGTTGAGGTGCAGTTGCGGGTCGATCTCGTAGACGCGGACCTCCATCCGGACGCTGAACGGTTCGGTGGCGACGCTCATCCGGGGTCCTCCTGTTCCGCCCGCCAGGTCAGCGAGCGCTCGGTGAGGTAGCGGCGGCCGTCGCCGCGGACCTCCAGCCAGTCGCCGCGGACCCAGCCGCCCGCGGCCTGGGGCGAGAAGCCGTGCTTGCGGAACAGGGCGCTGGCCTCCGCCCTGGTGAGGCCCCGCTCGCCCCATTCGGTGATGAGCGCGCGGTGGCGGTCCTCTTCCGGGGGCTCGGCGGGGTCGGCGGAGACCGCGTCGGCCAGTGCCGCGAACCCGGCGCTGATCTGGCGCAGCGCCGCGGCGACCCGGTCGGCTTGCGGCGTCGGCGTCGGCTCCATAAGCACAGCATAGCAATCGGTACCAATCGCAATCCAATGCGCGTGGGAGGGATGCGGCGTTTCGATGACTGTGAGCGAAATGTAATGTCCGGATTGCCGGGAACCATGATCGTTGCGAGGGCGGGTGTGGCAGCGTCGCTGCCCGTGACCTTCCCTTCCGGCCCGGGGCAGCCGAATCCCTGGGCACGCCCCACCGCCCCGCCGCCGCGCGACGGCACTCCTCAGAAGACGAACGGCCTGGCCATCGCCGCGTTCGTCACCGGCCTGCTCGGCTGCTGCAGCATTCTCGGCATCGTTCTCGGTGCCGTCGCGCTCAACCAGATCGGGCAGCGCGGAGAGAAGGGACGCGGCCTCGCCATCGCGGGCATCGTCCTGTCCGCGCTGTGGACCGTGGGGTCGGTGGCCGGCTATCTGGCGTTCTCCCGGTCCGGCTCGTCGTACGCGGACCTGTCGACCGTGCCGCGGCCGACCGTGACCGGGACACAGAAGATCGACGCGCCGACGATGCGGATCGGTGACTGCATCGACGATCCCGCGATGGCGGGAGCCCCGGCCGATGACTCGGTCCCGCCGGTGCAGGTGGAGAACGTCTCCGAGGGCAAAAAGCTCACCGGCCGTGTCGGCGGCTGACGCTTCCTGCGCCCGCTCAGTAGTCGCGGAGTTCGGCCCCGTAGGCGGGAGTACGGGGGAGGGATGGGTGTGAGCAAAATGTAATGTCCGGAATGTCGGGCATCATGATCACGTGGGCGGCGGGGTGTGGCAGGGTCGCTGCCCATGAGTTATCCACCCCCCGGGCCCGGGCAGCCGGGCGCCGGGTTCCACGACCCCTATCCGTCCCCGCCGATGCCGGTCGGGCCCGGGTACGCCGCCGGGTCGCCGCAGGACAAGACGAACGGCGTGGCGATCGCCGCGTTCGTGACCGGCCTGCTCGGCTGCTTCGGCATCGTCGGAGCCGTCCTCGGCGTCATCTCGCTCCGCCAGATCGGCGAGCGCGGCGGCAAGGGCCGCGGCCTCGCCGTCGCCGGCATCGTGCTGTCCGCCCTGTGGATCGTGGGCCCGGTGATCGGCTACCTGATGATCTCCGGCTCGGACTCCTCGTCGTCCGCCTCCGGCCCGGACGGGACGCCGAAGCCGAAGACGACCAGGCCGCAGAAGATCGACGCGTACAAGATGAAGGTCGGCGACTGCATCAACGACCCGGTCTCCTCCGGCGGCCCGTCCGCCCCGCCGGTCGAGGTGGACAGCGTCAAGAAGGTGCCCTGCACCGGCCCGCACGACGGCGAGGTGCTGGCGGTCTTCAACCTGACGCAGACCGTGATGCCGGACGACCAGCGGATGAGCGACCTGGCCTCCGCCGGGTGCAAGCTGCGCATCCAGCGCCGGCTCGACCGCGACCCGGCGGCCGCGCACCTGGCGCGGTCGTTCTACTACCCGACCGCCGACTCCTGGCGCGACGGCGACCGCGCCGTCACCTGCCTCGGGGTGAACGCCGCCGAAGGCAAGAAGCTCACCCGCCGCATCCGCGGCTGACCCCACCGGGCACTCCCCGCTGGGCGGCCGGCCCGCCGCTCAGCCCGACCCCGGCCTCAGTAGTCGCGCAGCTTGTAGGAGTTCGTGACGGCGGCGACGTCGTCCATCCGCTCCTCGCTCGCGTCGGCCACCCCGAGTTCCGCCGCCACCCGGTCGCGGTTGCGGTCCATGTTCGCGAGGGCCATCTCCTGGTTCGCGGTGACGAAGTCGCGGAGTTCGGCCTCGTAGGCGGCGAACGCCGCGCGGTGGTCGCCGCCGGCGGCCTTCAGCTCGCCGGCCAGCACGTAAGCGCCGACCATCGCCATGCTCGTGCCCTGCCCGGACGCGGGGGAGCCGCAGTACCCGGCGTCGCCGAGCAGGGCGACGCGGCCCTTGGACCAGGAGTCCATGTGGATCTGCGCCATGGCGTCGAAGTGGAAGTCCGGTGCGCCGTCCATCGTCTCCAGCAGCCCGGGGATCGCGCCGGTGGCGTCCGCGAACCGGCTCGCGAGCAGCCGCTTCTGGTCCTGGACGTCGCGCGGGTCGTAGGGGACCGGTTCCGGCGAGTCGAACCCCATGTAGACGCGGAGCTCGCCGTTCCCGCGGACGCTCATCGCCATCGCGCCCCACGCGTTCCCGGGCACCGGGAAGATCGTCTGCCAGCCGTCCAGGCCGAGCAGGTTCGGCGCCGTCCAGACGCCGAGGTAGGCGCCGAGGTGCCGCAGGAAGGCCTCCTCGGGGCCGAACGCGAGCCGCCGGACGTTGGAGTGCAGGCCGTCGGCGCCGATGACCAGGTCGAACGTCCGGGTCGTGCCGCCGTGGAAGATGACGCGGACCGTCTCGTCGTCCTGCTCCATCCCGGCGATCGAGTCGTCGAAGAGGTACTCGATCCCGTCGCCCCCGGCGCCGACGATCAGCTCGGCGAGGTCGTCGCGGAGGACCTCCACGTCCGGGCTCGCGAGGTCGCCGCCGCTGGCGGTGCGCTCGGTGGTGCTGAAGACCTCCTCGCCGTCCTGCCCGACGATCGACATCCCGCGCAGGTCGGTGGCCAGCGCCCGCGCCGCGTCGAGGACGCCCATCCGATCGGCGACGTCGAGGGCGGGGCCCCGGACGTCGATCGCCTGGCCGCCGGGACGCATCGCGGGCGCCCGCTCCACGATCGTGACCTCGAACCCGTACCGGTCGAGCCAGTACGCGAGGGCCGGGCCCGCGATGCTCGCACCGGAGATCAGGACGTTCGTGTTGCGCATGAGCTGCTCCTTCGGAGGTTTCGTGCCGCCCTCCGAAGACTCACCGGGTGCGCTGACAGAACGCTGACGCACCGCTCACAGGACCTGATGCCCCGCTGAGAGCCGTCACCCGTCGGTGCCGCGCAGCGCCGAGACGACCGCGGTCGCGACGTGCTCGACGGTGGCCACGCCCTCTCCCATCGTGGGGCTGTCGCAGCTGAACACGGCGACGAGGAAGTCGTGGCCGGGACCGGTGATGCGGCCGATGCTGTTGACCGCCCAGCCGTTGCCCTCGTACCGCAGCGGCACCCAGCCGTTCTTGAGCGCGACCCGCTCGCCGGGACGCGCCGCCGCGCTGATGCCCCACGCCTGCGCGGGGATCACCGACCGCATCAGGCGCAGGACGTACCGGCGGTTCGCCGGGGCGAGCGGGCTCGGATCGGACGCCAGCGACCGGATCAGCCGGACCTGGTCGGACGGGCTGGTCCACGACGAGCCCCACGACACCGGATACGGATCGGTGCGCTCCAAGCCGAACATTTGTCCGGCGCGCCGCAGTCCGTCATTGCGGCCGATGCCGGCGTACAGCGCGTCGGCCGCCGTGTTGTCGCTGCGCCGGATCATCCGCCCGGCCAGCGCCCGCTCGCCCTCCGACAGCCCGACCCCCTGCCACTGGTGCTGCAGCAGCAGGGCCGCCAGGATGTCGACCTTGATGACGCTGGCGGTGACGAACTGGGACGTCTCGTTCAGCCCGAACGTCCGGCCGCTGCGCAGGTCGGTCGCCATCACGCCGGCGCGTCCCGGCCGTCCCCGCAGGTAGGCGCGGAGGCCGCCGCGCAGCCGCAGCGCGTCGAACTCCGGTGCCTTCGCGACCGTCACGGCCCGCCGCCCCCCGCCGCCGGGATCCTCCGGGTGGACGGTACGGCGCAGATGCCCGTCCGCGGTCATCCCGGTCCACACGGCCACCGCGGCACCGGCGGCGACGGCGAGCACGGCGACGCTGCGTCGCATGCGATCCCCCGATTCGCGCGACGGCGGCCCGCCCCCCGGGGCCGCCATGATCACCCGGCTCCTACCCGCCGCAACGGGAAGATCACCTGCTCGGGACGGCGGCGTCCGTGCAGGTCAGCGCGGTATCGGGATCAGAACTCGACGGGCAGCCGGGCCGGGCAGCCCGGCTCGCAGCGCTCGGCGTGCCAGGCGACGCGGCGCGCGTACGAGCCGAACCGGCGGCGCAGCATCGCCCGCTTCAGCCGCGCGGCGCCCGGGACGCGGCCGTCGAACGACCCGCGCCAGCGGATCAGCGTGTTCACCCCATGCGGCTCCAGCACGATGTCGGCGCGGTAGCCGCGCGGCAGCCCGGCGAGGGCGATGTACCCGCAGTGGTGCGGCGGGTCGTAGGCGACGACCTCGTGCCGGGCGCGGGCCCAGAACGCGGCCCACTCGTCCCAGGAGTCCGCCACGAAGAGATGCTTGAAGATCACTTCCGGTGCGGCGTAGGTCGTGGCGGTGGCCTCGATCTCATGCGGCATGACATCCCCCCTGAGTCAGGACACGGCGGATGTATGCCCCGTTCAGGGAAGATTACGGCTTGTGACGGGATGTATTTGCAGCGTGACCGTCCTGCCCCGGATCAGGCGGTGTCGACGACCTGGAAGGCCTCCGCCAGGCGGCCTTCGCCGAAGCCCGCCGCCTTGGCGTTCGCCGACAGCCATCCCCGCAGCATGGTCACCAGCTCGTCGCCCATGTGGCTCGTCTGGCTGGCGTGCGCCCGCAGCGCGTTCACCTTCCGGTCGAACTGCTCGGTGACGTCGGCGTAGTGGTTCACCGTCGGACCGCCGCTGATCCACACCTCCCGCGCCGTCCACGCGTCCAGGCCCTCGTCGGCCAGCAACTCGGGGAAGGCGTACGGGTTGCGCGCGTCCGGGTACACCGCGTCCAGCGCCGCCGCGCCGACCGCCCGGTGGTCGGGGTGGCTCGGGTAGATCCGCTCGTAGTTGCGCTCCGGGCTCGGCATCACGACCCGGTCCGGGCGGACCTGCCGGATCACCCGCGCGATGTCGCGGCGCAGGTCCAGCGTGGCCTCGACCCGGCCGTCCGGGTAGCCGAGGAACCGGACGTCGGTGACGCCGACGCACTTGGCCGCCGCGCGCTGCTCCTCGCGCCGCAGGACCGCCATCTCCTCGCGGGTCACGGCGTCGTCGAACCCGCCCGCGTCGCCGTCGGTGACCATCAGGTACACGACCTCGATGCCCTGGTCGGTCCAGCCGGCCACGGTTCCCGCGCAGCCGAAGTCGACGTCGTCCGGATGCGCCATCACGGCGAGGATCCGCTGCAGCCCGCTGTCGTCCAGAACGTTGGTCACGGATTCAACAATAAATGTCCCGAACGGATACGGGCACACCGAAGATCGGGCTTTCCGCGAACCCCCTGGCCGATCGCGGACGGCGGCCGGTCAGAACGACAGCACGGCCGCCAGGAGGCGTTCCTGGAACGTCCGCACGTCGCTGCCGACCGCGACCTTCACCGGGCGGCGGGTGTCCTCGGCGGGCAGGGACCGCGCGTCCCAGACCGTCGTGCCGCGCGTCAGCTCGCCGCGCAGCTCCACCCGCACCGGGCGCTGGACGTACTCGCCGAGGCCCGGGTCGACGGCCAGCATCGCGGCGAGCGCGTCGTGGATGACGGCGCCCCGACGGCGCAGCGTCGGCGTGTAGGCGTCGGCGTAGAACTCGAGGATCCGGGCGGCGAACTGCGCGACGAGGGAGTCGTGCGCCGCCAGCCGGTCGAGCCAGTCGTCGTGCACGGCGGTCGGGTGGGTGGCGTCCAGCGGGACCAGCACGACCGGCCAGTCCGCCGCGAACACCAGGTCGGCGGCCTCCGGGTCGTGCCAGATGTTCGCCTCGGCGTGCGTGGTGATGTTGCCGGGATGGCCGAACGCGCCGCCCATCACGACGACCTCGCGGACCAGCGAGGGCAGCTCGGCGTCCAGCAGCAGCGCCGTGCCGAGGTTGGTCAGCGGGCCGGTCGCCAGCAGGGTCAGCTCGCCGGGCCGCTCCCGCGCCAGCCGGACGATCTGGACGGCGGCGGACTCCGCCACCGGCCGTCCCGCCGGTTCGGGCAGGTGCGTGTCGCCGAGGCCGTCCGTGCCGTGCCAGTCGAGCGCGTAATGGACGTCCTGGGCCATCGGGCGGGCGGCGCCGGCCGCGACCGGCACCCCCTGCTCGCCCGCCTTCACCCCGGCGGCCTCCAGCACGCGCAGCGTGTTGAGCGCGCCGGTCAGCGGGTCGATGTTGCCGTGCACCGTGCCGACCCCGGCCAGCTCCGCCTCGCCCGCCCGCACGAGCGAGGCCAGGTACAGCAGGGTCAGCGCGTCGTCGATGCCGGTGTCGCAGTCGAACAGGAACGTGGGCGCTTTGGTCACGGATGCAACCTATGACGGGCCGCCCGCCGGCGGCATCCCGATATCCGCCGCGTGAAGATCGTGATTGGGCCTGGGACGCGGCGCCGCGCCGGGGTAGAGCTGAGACATGCGCAAACTCATCAACGACCCGGCGGCCGTGGTCGCCGACGCGCTGCGCGGGCTGGCCGCCGCGCACCCGTCGCTGCGGGTCGACCCGGAGAACGGCACGGTCGTGCGGGCGGACGCGCCGCGCACCGGCAGGGTCGCCCTGGTGTCGGGCGGCGGCTCCGGGCACGAACCGCTGCACGCCGGGTTCGTCGGTTACGGCATGCTCGACGCGGCCTGCTGCGGCGAGGTGTTCACCTCGCCGGTGCCGGACCAGATCATCGCCGCGACGATGGCGGTCGACGGCGGCGCGGGCGTATTGCACCTGGTCAAGAACTATACGGGCGATGTTCTGAACTTCCGGATGGCCGCCGAGCTGGCCGAGGACGAGGACATCGAGGTCGAGGCCGTCATCGTCAACGACGACGTCGCCGTCGAGGACAGCCTCTACACGGCCGGGCGGCGCGGCACCGGCGCCACGCTGTTCGCCGAGAAGATCGCCGGGGCGCTCGCCGAGGAGGGCGCCGACCTGGCGTCCGTCGCCGCCGTCGCCCGCGAGGTCAACGAGCGCAGCCGTTCGTTCGGCGTCGCGCTGTCCCCGTGCACGGTTCCGGCCGCCGGGGAGCCCACGTTCCAGCTCGCGGACGGTGAGATGGAGCTCGGCATCGGCATCCACGGGGAGCCCGGCCGCGAACGCGTCCCGCTGGCCACCGCCGACGCGATCGTGGACGCCTCGCTGAGCGCGATCGACGCGGACATGCCGCTGTCCGGCTCCGAGGTCCTGGTCCTGGTGAACGGGATGGGCGCCACCCCGCTGATGGAGCAGTACATCGCCTACGCGGCGGCCGCCCGCTGGCTCGAAGGGCACGGCGCGACGGTCGTCCGGCCGCTGGTCGGCCCGTACGTCACCAGCCTGGAGATGGCCGGCTGCATGATCAGCGTGTGCCGGCTGACGCCCGACCTGACCCGGCTCTGGGACGCCCCCGTCGAGACCCCGGCGCTGCGGTGGGGCCGATGATGGACGGGCCGGCCTTCGCGTCCTGGATCCGGCACGCCGCCGAGCTGGTCTCCGCCGACGCCGAGCGGCTGACCAGGCTCGACGCCGCGATCGGCGACGGCGACCACGGACACAACCTCCACCGCGGCTTCACCGCCGCCGTCGCCGCGCTCCCCGACGGCGCCCCTCCCGGCAAGGTGCTGGTCGCCGCCGGGCGGGCCATCGTCTCCAAGACCGGCGGCGCGTCCGGACCCCTCTACGGGACGGCGCTGCGCCGCGCCGGCAAGGCGCTCGGCGACGCCGCCGAGGCGGACGCCGCCGCGCTCGGTGCCGCCCTGAAGGCCGCCTTGGACGGCGTCCAGGAGCTGGGCCAGGCGAACGAGGGCGACAAGACCATGATCGACGCGCTGGCCCCGGCCGTCGCCGCCTACGAGGCCGCCCTGGCGGACGGCGCGGACCTCGCCGCCTGCGTCCGCGCCGCGTCCGACGCCGCCGACGCGGGCGCCGCGGCGACCGTCCCCATGCAGGCGCGCAAGGGCCGCGCCAGCTACCTCGGCCCGCGCAGCGTCGACCACCTGGACCCGGGCGCCTCGTCCACCGCCCTGATCCTGCGCGCGCTCGCCGACGTCACCGGGCAGGAGTGAGCCGATGGTCGGAATCGTGATCATTTCGCACAGCCGGACGCTCGCGGAGGGCGTCGCCGAGGTGGCGCGCGCGATGGGCGTCGGCAAGGCCGTCGTTGAGCCGGCCGGGGGCGACTCCGAGGGCGGCCTCGGCACCAGCATCGACCTGGTCGAGGACGCCGTCCAGCGGGCCGACGGCGGCGACGGCGTGCTGCTGCTCGCCGACATCGGCAGCTCCGTGCTCACCGCCAAGATGCTCATCGAGGACGCCGACGGCGAGAACGTCCTGCTCGCCGACGCGCCGCTGGTCGAGGGCGCGGTCGCCGCCGCGTCGATGGCCGCGACCGGCGCCGACCTCGCGGCCGTGCACGCCGCGGCCGAGTCGGCCCGCGAGCACCGCAAGACCTGATCGGGGTCCGGGCCCGCGAGCAGCGCCGGACCCGGTCAGTCCGGGCCCGCGAGCAGCGCCGTGATCGGGGACGGCTCGGACGGGTCGCCGCGCACCTCGTAGACGCGGGGCGCGGCGGCGCCGTCCGGGTCGTCCACCGTCACCCGGTACCCGGGCAGGTCGGCGCCGACCTCGCCGGTGCCGCCGCGGGCCTGCGCGGCGTCCAGCGCGCGCACCGCCCGCCGGACCGTGTCCGCCCGGCCGGCGGGCAGGTCGGACGTGTCGTACCGCGCGACCACCGCCTCGCGGCCGGTGAAGCCGCCGGTGCTCTCGATCGTCACGCGCATGCCGTCCGACCTCCCTCGCCGGGCCCCGCCGGCCGGCGTGCCCACCCTCGCGCACACCGGCCGGCTCCTCGCCCGCTACCCGCTCACTTGCTGAAGGCGCGGCGCAGCTCGTCCAGCTCGTCGCGAAGGATGTCATCGTCCTCCAGCGAGCCGCGCTTCGCCAGCTTCTCCCGATCGACGACCTGGTACTCGGGCATCTGCATGGTGCCGCAGCACAGCGACCGGTCCTGCTCGGCGCGCAGGCTCGCCGAGTGCTCGTCGTGCGGCTCGACCTCCGTGACGTCCTGCCCGTCGCCGGTGTAGTCGGCGTCGGTCATCCGCATCTCGCCGCTCATCAGATCGCGCAGCGGGGTCGCCGCCGTGGTGATCTCGCGGACCGCGAACCGGTTGCGGATGAACGTCCGGTAGATGGCCGGGTCGCCGCGGCTCGCCGAGATCTGCAGCATCTTGTTCGCGACGTCGACGTACCGGGCGCCGGTGGCCGGGGCCGCCACGATCGCGTCGAACAGCAGCTTGCACAGCTGGTTCGCGACCTCGATCAGCAGGATCGTGGCGTCCCTGGTGCGGCGCTGCCGGGCCGTCTCGAACAGGTAGACGTCGGCCAGCACGTCGTAGACCGCGCCGGTGAACACCTGCGAGATCGCGTGCACCTCGTTGCCGACCTCGCTGAGCTTGAGGTCGTTGTCGGCGTTGCGCAGCCCGGCGGGCATGCCGAGCGCCTTGCCGAACTCCTCCGCCAGCTCCGGCAGGAACGACTTGTCGTGCAGGTTGGCCTTGGTGAGCGCGACGAACGCCTCCGCCTGGTCGGGCTGCGACAGCGCGAGGAAGATCGCGGTGAGGTCGCCGAACGACTCGTGCAGGCCGCCGGTCTGCGGCGGGTTGCCCGCCGCCAGCCAGCCGGGCTTCAGCCCGTCCAGCACCGAGTGGCCCGTCTCGTGCGACACGATGTCCAGCGAGCGGCACGTGTAGAGCACGTTGGACGGCGGCTGCCCCTGCGGCGTGAAGAACAGGAACTTCAGCGCCTTCGCCGTGCGGCTGTAGAAGGCGTTGGCGCCCTCCGCCGCGTGCGGGAACACCGTGATGCGGTCGGTGTTGCCGCCGACGTTCCACGCGAACGGGATCGGGTCGCCGCCGTTGTGCCGCTCGTACATCGCCAGCGTCTGCCGGACGACGGCGAACGCGTGCGCGCAGTCGAACTGCGGCGTGTTGGGGGTGAAGACGAAGTCGCCGTTGGCGTTGCGGGCGACCGGCGTCGCGCCCTGCAGCTCCGTCTGGACGCGCGCGTCCGCCGGCCCGTTCAGCACGACCGTCGGGACGAACACCGGGCGGACGCCGAGGCCGGTGACCGACGGGTCCTGCTTGTAGATGAGGAAGCGGTGCCCGGTCGCGAGCGGCACCGGGATCGGCACCGGGCGCGCGGCCGGACGGCGGACGGCCTGGACCGCCCCTTCGATGCGCAGCGGCGGCGCCATCCGCCCCATCAGGGACGCGGGGACCTCCATGTCCCGCCGGCCGCCGTTCTGGATCTGGACTTCCTCCGGGTGGATCGTCATCGATGCCACCTTCCGTCACCGTGCGCGGACCTCCGATGGCCCTGCGCGACCGCGGGCGGCCATGCGGCATCCCCGGCGTTCACCTGGCGGGATGCGGCGGCGGTGCCTCCTGCGGGACCGCCCGCCCGGCTTACGCTCCGCTCCTCACAAGGTCGAGTCAACCCGGAAAGGCGGCCGGTCCGGGCGCTGTCCTCATCCGGACTCGTGACGCCGGGGAAGCGGACGGTCACCCGCGCGCGGCGGCGACCGAGCCGAAAACGTCCGCTCCGCGCCGTACACTCGCACGTGATGTCGAAGACCGAAGCTCACCCCTTGCTCGACGGCCTGAACGAGCAGCAGCGCGCCGCCGTCGTGCACTCCGGCGGCCCCCTGCTGATCGTCGCGGGCGCCGGGTCCGGGAAGACCCGCGTGCTCACCCACCGGATCGCGCACCTGCTGGGCGAGCGGGACGCGCACCCCGGCCAGATCCTCGCGATCACCTTCACCAACAAGGCCGCCGCCGAGATGAAGGAGCGCGTCGACGCCCTCGTCGGGCCGCGCTCGCGCGCCATGTGGGTGATGACGTTCCACTCCGCCTGCGTGCGGATCCTGCGCCGCGAGGCCAAGCGGCTCGGGTTCCCCACGAGCTTCTCGATCTACGACCAGGCCGACGCGCAGCGGCTGATGGCGCTGGTCTGCCGCGAGCTGGACCTCGATCCCAAGCGGTACCCGCCGAAGTCGTTCAGCGCCCAGGTGTCGAACCTGAAGAACGAGCTGATCGACTACGAGACGTTCAAGAACCGCGCGTCCACGCACATGGAGCAGACGCTCGCCGAGGCCTACGAGATGTACCAGGCGCGGCTGCAGCAGGCCGGCGCGATGGACTTCGACGACCTGATCATGATGACGGTCAACCTGCTGCAGGTGTTCCCGGAGGCGGCCGAGCACTACCGGCGGCGGTTCCGGCACGTCCTCGTCGACGAGTACCAGGACACCAACCACGCGCAGTACGAGCTGGTCCGCGAGCTGACCGCGCCGGTCGAGGGGGTCCGGCCCGCCGAGCTGTGCGTCGTCGGCGACGCCGACCAGTCGATCTACGCGTTCCGGGGCGCGACGATCCGCAACATCCTGGAGTTCGAGCGCGACTACCCCGACGCCACCACGATCCTGCTGGAGCAGAACTACCGCTCCACGCAGACGATCCTGTCGGCGGCGAACGCGGTCATCGAGCGCAACGCCGACCGCAAGCCGAAGCGGCTCTGGTCCGACCAGGGCGAGGGCCACAAGATCACCGGCTATGTCGCCGACAACGAGCACGACGAGGCCGCGTTCGTCGCGCACGAGGTCGACCGGCTCACCGACGCCGGCGACGCCCGCCCCGGCGACGTCGCGATCTTCTACCGCACCAACGCGCAGTCCCGCGTGTTCGAGGAGGTGTTCATCCGCGTCGGCCTTCCCTACAAGGTCGTCGGCGGCGTCCGCTTCTACGAGCGCAAGGAGATCCGCGACCTGCTCGCCTACCTGCGCTGCCTCGCCAACCCCGAGGACACCGTCTCGCTGCGCCGCATCCTGAACGTGCCGAAGCGCGGCATCGGCGACCGCGCGGAGGCGTGCGTCGAGGCGTACGCGTCCCGCGAGCGGATCTCGTTCTGGCAGGCGCTGCGCGTTCCCGAGGACGTCCCCGGCATGGCGACCCGGTCGATCAACGCCGTCCGCGAGTTCGTCCTGCTGCTGGACGAGCTGCGCGCCGCCGCCGAGTCGCTCACGCCGGCCGACCTGGTCGTCCGGATCCTCGACAAGTCCGGCTACCTCGCCGAGCTGCAGGCCTCCAAGGACCCGCAGGACGAGACCCGCGTCGAGAACCTCCGCGAGCTGGAGGCCGTCGCCCGCGAGTTCGAAGAGCGGCTCGACGGCGAGTCCGCCGAGGGCCGGCTGCCCGACTTCCTGGAGCAGGTGGCGCTGGTCGCCGACGCCGACTCCATCCCCGGCGGCGCGAAGGGCGGGCCCGTCCCGCCGGGCGAGCAGCCCGAGGAGACCGACCAGGGCGTCGTCACCCTGATGACCCTGCACACCGCCAAGGGCTTGGAATTCCCCGTCGTGTTCCTCACCGGCATGGAGGACGGCGTCTTCCCGCACCTGCGCGCCATGAGCAACCCCAAGGAGCTCGAAGAGGAGCGCCGCCTCGCCTACGTCGGCATCACGCGCGCGCGGCAGCGGCTGTACCTGTCCCGCGCCACGATGCGCAGCTCGTGGGGCGCGCCGCAGGTCAACCCGCCGTCCCGGTTCCTCGGCGAGGTCCCGGGGACGCTCGTCGAGTGGGAGCGCGAGGCGTCGTCCACGTCGTCGTCGGCGATGTCGCGGATGGCGGCCCGGCCCGGCGTGAGGTCGCCGGGCAACCGGGAGGTCCCGGCCCTGTCGCCGGGCGACAAGGTCACCCACGACTCCTTCGGCCTCGGCACGGTCGTGTCCGTGGACGGGGCGGGCGACAAGGCCGCCGCCAGCGTCGACTTCGGCGGCGAGTACGGCGTCAAGCGCCTCGTCCTGCGCTTCGCCCCGGTGGAGAAGCTCTGAGGGCTCCGGCGCGTTTGAGGGTGCGCAGCACCGGGGCGGTCTCCAGGGTGCGGATGCCGTCCAGCGCGCCGAGGTCGCGGGTGAGGTAGCGGTGCAGGTCGGCGGGCCCCGTGCAGAGGGCCTGCGCCAGCAGGTTCGTGGGGCCGGTGGTCGCGGCGACGACGGCGAGCTCGTCGTGGCCGGCGATGGCGGTGGCGACGTCGTCGAGCCGCCCCGGTTCGACCTGCATCCAGATCAGCGCCTGCGTGGTGCCGCCGAGCAGCGCGGAGTCGACCTCGACGTCGAAGAACAGCGTGCCGCGGGCGCGCAGGCCGGCGAGGCGGCGCGCGGCCGTCGCCTGTGACCAGCCGGTCGCGGCGGCGAGGTCGGTGTAGCCGGCGCGGCCGTCGTGCCGCAGGACGTCCAGCAGCGCGTGGTCCGCGGGGCCGAGCGGGCGCGGGTCGGCGGCCTCGGCGGCGGGCGGTCTCAGCCGTTCCCGCTGCTCCGGGGACAGCGCGCGGGTGATGCCGCGCCAGGCGGTCGGGCCGCCGAGGTAGGTGTGCAGCATGCAGTGCGCCGAGATCGCGGTGATCCCGGCGCGGCGCGGGACGTCGCGCAGCAGCATCGCGTGCGGGGCGCCTGTGCCTTCCCTGCCACCCGTGCCACCCGTGCCGTCGGGGACGTGCACGATCGCGAAGATCTCCGTCCCGCCGGACGTCAGCTTGACCCAGGAGGTGTCGGGCCGCGCGGCGAGCGAGCGCGCGAGGGTCTGCGTGACCGCGGGCGTGCAGGTCAGCCGGACCGTCCACTGCGTCTCGGGCCCGGTGTCGCGGTTCAGGACGCCGACGACGCGCAGGCCCGCCTCGGTGCGCAGCCGCCGGTAGCGGCGCGCCACCGTCTGCGTGGAGACGCCGCAGACCTCCGCGATGCGGCTGAACGGGGCGCGCCCGTCGATGTTCAGCGCATGGATGATGGCGCGATCCAGGTCGTCCAGCATGACGATCCCTCATTTCAGCCGAACGGATGGAAGATATCCGCCATTCGCGCGCTGTGATTGGAAGGTTATACGGCTCCTCTTTGAGGCTATGGCATGAAACCGAAAGGGGACGTGCCATGCAGGCGCAAGAGGTGCACGAGGGGACGCGGGCGGCCGGCGCGTACCGGTGGCGGTGGGCGGCCCTCGCCACGCTGCTGGTGGCGGAGGCCATGAACCTGCTGGACGCGACGATCGTCCAGGTCGCGGCGCCGGTGATCCAGGGCGACCTCGGCGGCGGCGAGCCGGCCATCCAGTGGTTCAGCGCCGCCTACACGCTGCCGTTCGCCGTCCTGCTGATCGCCGGCGGGCGGCTCGGCGACATCGCGGGACGGCGCCGCGTGTTCGCCGCCGGGGTGGCCGGGTTCGCGGTGGCGTCGCTGTGCTGCGCGCTGGCGCCGGCGGCGGGCGCGCTGATCGCGGCGCGCGCCGTGCAGGGCGCGGCGGGGCCGCTGATCATCCCGCAGACGTTCGGGCTGATCCGCGCGATGTTCGACGCCGCGAGATGGCGAAGGCGCTCGGCAGCATCGGGCCGGTCATGGGGCTGGCCGCGATCTGCGGGCCGGTGCTCGGGGCCGTCCTCACGCACGCGCTGTCGTGGCGGGCGGCGTTCCTGGTGAACATCCCGCCGGCCGCCGCCGTGCTCGCGGCCGTGCCCGTGCTGCGGGAGGACCGCGCGGAGCGGCGGCCCCGGCTCGACATCACCGGCACGATCCTCGCCGTCACCGGCGCCGCGCTGGTGGTGTACCCGCTGATCCAGGGCAACTCGGCCGGATGGCCGGGCTGGATGTGGGCGATGCTCGCCGGCGGCGTGCTGGTACTGGCCGTGTTCGGCCTGCACCAGCGCCGGGCCGGCGACCCGCTCATCGAACCGAGCCTGTTCCGCGACCGCGGCTTCCCCGCCGCGCTGGTGACCTCGACGCTGCTCTTCGCCGTGATGAACGGGCTGATGGTCGTGGTCGTGCTGCAGATCCAGCTGGGCCTCGGACGGGACGTGCTGAACGCCGGGCTCACGCTGCTGCCCTGGTCGGCGGCCATGGCGGCGGCGTCGTGGCTCGCCGGCGCCCGCCTCGTCCCGCGGTTCGGCCCGCGGCTCATGTTCGCCGGGCTCGCGATCATGCTGGCCGGGGTCTGCGCGGCGATCGCCGTCTACCGGGCCTGCCCGGACGCCTACCCGTGGCCGCTGCTCGGCGCGCTGGCCGTCGCGGGCGCGGGCAACGGCCTGTTCACCGTCCCGTTCTTCACGGCGGCGCTGTCCCGCGTCCTGTCGCACGAGACGGGCTCGGCGGCGGGGCTGCTCAACGCCGTCCAGCAGTTCGGCGGGACGCTCGGCATCGCCGTCCTCGGCACCGCGTTCTTCCGCACGCTGCCGCACGGGCCCGCGTCCGCGGCCCAAGTCGCCTTCGGGATCGCAGCGGCGCTCCTGGCCGTCACGATGCTCTCCGCTGCCCTCATCCGGCCACGGGCCTGAGGGGACTACCCGCGTTCGCCCTGGTCGGGCGATGATGGTGGCGGGGACGAGGAACGGGGGCAATCCCATGCCGGTCATACGGGCGGGACGTGCGTTCGACGGGGAGCGGGAGCTGCCTGGCGGGGCCGCCGTCTTCGTCGAGGACGGCCGTATCCGCGGTGTGGAGCCCGCCGACGCGCCCATCCCGGACGGCTGGGAGGTGGCCGACTTCCCCGGCGGCACCGTCCTGCCGGGCCTGATCGACATGCACGTCCACCTGTGCGGCGACAGCCGGAACGGGGCACTGGACCGGCTCGCCGACTACACCGACGCGGACCTCGGCGCCGTCATCGACCGGGCCCTGCGCGACCAGGCGGCGGCCGGGGTGACGACCGTTCGGGACCTCGGCGACCGGCGCTGGGCCGTGCTGGAGCGCCGGGACCGGGGGCCGGAGCGGGCCGTCCCGCAGATCGTCGCCGCCGGGCCGCCGATCACCAGCGCGCGGGGCCACTGCTGGTCCATGGGTGGCGAGGCGGCCGGACCGGACGGGCTGCGCGCCGCCGTGCGGGAGCGGGCCGAACGCGGCGCGGACGTCGTCAAGGTCATGGGCAGCGGCGGCGTCATGACGCCGGGCACCGAGGTGTCGCTGTGCCAGTTCGGCGACGACGACCTGCGCCTGATCGTCGAGGAGGCGCACCGCGCCGGGCTGCCCGTGACCGTCCACGCGCACGGCCTCGCCGCGGTCGAGCAGGCCGTGCGGGCCGGGACGGACGGGATCGAGCACTGCACGTGCCTCACCGAGTCCGGCGTCCGGATCCCCGGCGAACTGCTCGACGCGCTCGCCCGGCAGGAGATCACGGTCTGCCCGACGCTGGGGAAGGCGGCCGGGGTGGAACCGGCCGGCCCCGTGCTGGCGCTGCTGGAGCGGTTCGGCATGACGCTGGACGACCGGAAGGGGCACGCCGCCTCGATGCACCGCGCCGGGGTGCGGCTGGTGTCGGGGGCCGACTGCGGGATCAGCTCCGGGAAGGCCCACGGCATCCTGCCGTCGGCGGTCGAGGGCCTGGTCGGCGGCGGGGTGCCCGCCGCCGACGCGCTGGCGTCGGCGACGTCCCGCGCGGCGGAGGAGTGCGGTCTCGGCGACCGCAAGGGCCTGCTGCGCGCCGGGCACGACGCCGACCTGGTCGTCGTCGACGGCGACCGGCTCGCCGACATCGGCGCCCTGACCCGCGTCGCCGCCGTCATGATCCGCGGCGAGCGGATCGCCGCCCCGGCCCCGCGCTGACCCGCGGCTCAGCGCCCGGTGGCGACCGTGCAGGTCCTCACATAGATCAGCCTGCTGATCCCGCGCCGTCAGCGCCGGCGCCGCCGCCAGAGCCACCCTGGGCGGCCATCTCTCGGTCGGCGCTTCCGGGGCGTTATGGTCATACCTGGAATACCCATTACTTCCGGGAGGTCCCGTGCACGCCGAGCAGGTCCTTCCGATGCTGGCCGCCGCCACCTCGGCGGGCTGGGTCGACGCGGTGGTCGGCGGCGGCGGGCTGATCCAGCTGCCCGCGATGCTGCTGCTCTACCCCGGCCAGCCGGTCGCGACGGCGCTCGCCACCAACAAGCTCGGCTCCATCGCGGGCACCACCTCGGCCGCGATCGCTTACGCGCGCAAGGCCAAGCCGGACGTGCGGGTCGCCGGTCCGGCGGCGGCCCTGGCGGTGTGCTGCGCGGCCGGCGGCGCGCTGTGCGCGGCGGCGATCTCCTCGGACGTCCTGAAGCCCGTGATCATGGTGGTGCTGCTCGCGGTCGCCGCGCTGGTCGTGCTGAAGCCGGACCTCGGCCGCGTCCCCCGGCTCGTGCTGCGCACCCGGCGCCGGCTGGCCGCGGCGATCCTCGTGCCCGGCGTCGCGATCGCCTTCTACGACGGCCTCGTCGGCCCCGGGACCGGGACGTTCCTGGTCGTCGCGTTCACCGCGCTGCTCGGCATGGACTTCGTCGACGCGTCCGCCACCTCGAAGATCATCAACGCCGGGACCAACCTCGGCGCGCTCGTGGTGTTCGCGGCGCAGGGCCACGTGCTGTGGGCGCTCGGGCTCGGCATGGCCGTCTGCAACGCGGTCGGCGCCCAGCTCGGCGCCCGGATGGCGATCAGCCGCGGCTCCGGGTTCGTCCGGATCGTCCTGCTGTGCGTCGTCGCCGCGCTCGTGCTCAAGATGGGCTACGAGCAGTTCGCCTGATCCGATGCGGCGGTCAGGACGCGGGCGGGATCGGCAGCGGGTCGCGCAGCGCCGACAGCGTCAGCAGGACCAGCGAGTCCGTCCAGCCCAGCGGCGCCACGCCCGCCTGGCGGCCCGTCGGGCCGACCTTCTCGGGCAGCGCCCCCAGGGCCGTCCGGTGCGCCGACAGCCAGCCGAGCCGGGCGATCGCCTCGGTTCCGCGCCCGCCCGCCGCGGCGGACAGCCCGAACAGCGCGGTCTCCGGCGTCCACGCGACGTCCGGGGCGCCGGACCACTTCTCGCCCGGCAGCACGCCCCCGTTCGGCAGCGCCTGCCTGCGCTCGGCGTCCGCGACGGCGGTGGCCACGGCCGGATCCGACGGCGCGAACGGCGGGGCGACGAACGTCACGGACGTGTCCATCAGCCCGTCCTCCACCGGCGAGCGCGGATACCCGTAGGGCGCGAACTGCCGGTCCAGCGCCGCCGACATCCGGTGCGCGGCGGCCCGCCACTGCGCCGCCTCGCCGTCCTGGCCGTAGCTCTGCGCGAGGGCCGCCGCCGCCCGCAGGCCCGCCAGCGCGGGCCCGACCACGCCGAGCGTGGGTCGCCGCGGATCCTGCTCGCTCCCGTGGTCGCGTTCCCAGTAGTCCGACGACGGGGGCGGCAGGCCCTCCGCGTCCAGCGACCCGGCCAGGTGGTCGGCGGCGCGCCGCACCATCGGCCACAGCTCCGGCAGGTCGCCGGCGTCCGGCGCCTTCGTCCGGTAGAGCCAGCTCGCCCACAGCACCCAGCCCAGCGAGTCGAGCTGCGGCGGCCGTCCGTCCGTCACGGCGGTCCCGTCGGCGTTGTACCGCGCCGCCCAGAGCCCCTGGTCGGTCTGCACCCGCGCCAGGAACCGCAGGACGCGCCGCGCCTCCGACGGATGCCCCGTCACGGTGAACGCGGCGGCGGCGAACGCGGAGTCGCGCGGCCAGGAGTACCGCCACGCCCCGAACCAGGACGCCAGCGTCGCGCCGTTCGGCGGGGTGAGGAGCCGCAGGTCGAGCAGCGCCCGCGCCGCCATGTCCCGGAAGCCGGAGTCCGTCGGGCCCTCCGGGATGATGCCGGACGCCAGCCACGAGCTGTCGGACCGCACCGCCTGCGCCACCCGCGGGTCGTCCGCCGCGACCACGAGCGGGGTGTCGCCGCCGGACGGGATCAGCTCCACCCGGCCGTCCTTGAGCCGCACGGCGGAGCTGTCGGGCAGGTACGCGGCGCCGTCGGTGTCCTCGGGATCGAGCGGGACGCCCGCGAAGGGCCATCCGCCGCCGCCCACCAGGCCGGGGCTCGCCCAGCCGGGCGCCGCCGGTTCCGGCACGTTCGCCCCGGCCACGGCAACGAGCGCGGCGACGACGAGGAACGCGGCGCCGCGGCGGACGCGGCGGATCCGGCGCGTCCGGCGCCGCGCGGGGCGTCCGCGCACGGGAACGGGCCGGGCGGGCGCGGGTACGACGGCGGCGCGCACGTCCCCCCGGTCGTCCTCCATGGCCGCTGTCTCCCCCCTGGCCTGACACAACTACATCAAAGTACGCCAATCAGCTCATCGTCCTCGCGAACGAATGTGCCCGCCCCGGCACGCCTCGCACCCTGCGGTTTCCGGACTCCGGGTGACAAACGGACCCGGCGGCGGCAGCACGGACCGGGGTTGACTAGGCTGCATCGACGGAGCGGACCGCGGAGTGCCGGCCGCACGGACACCCGTGTACCCCCACTCGCGTGGTCATCTGGCTGTCGATCCGTTAAAGGACGCCCTCGTGGACCTGTTCGAACATCAGGCGAAGGAACTCTTCGCCGAGTACGGGGTACCGGTGCCCACCGGCAAGGTCGCCTCTACACCCCAGGAAGCGCGCGCCATCGCGGAGGAACTGTTCTCCGCGGGCAGCAAGAAGGTCGTCGTCAAGGCCCAGGTGAAGACCGGGGGCCGTGGCAAGGCCGGCGGCGTGAAGCTCGCCGACACGGCCGACGAGGCGGAGACGCTCGCCGGCCGGATCCTCGGCATGGACATCAAGGGCCACACGGTCCACAAGGTCCTGGTCGAGGAGGGCTCGGCGATCGCGAAGGAGTTCTACTTCTCCTTCCTGCTCGACCGCGCCAACCGCACCTTCCTGTCCATCTGCTCCGTCGAGGGCGGCGTGGAGATCGAGGAGGTCCCGCACGACCGCCTCGGGCTGGTGCCGATCTCCCCGCTGGACGGCGTCGACCGGGCCAAGGCCCGCGCGATCGCCGAGCAGGGCCGGCTGCCCGAGGAGGCGCTCGACGGCGCCGCCGAGCTGATCGAGCGGCTGTGGGCGGTGTTCACCGACGAGGACGCCACGCTGGTCGAGGTCAACCCGATGATCCTCACCGCCGACGGCCAGGTGAAGGCCCTCGACGGCAAGGTCTCCCTCGACGACAACGCCGGGTTCCGCCAGGAGCACGACAAGCTCGAGGACAAGGCCGCGGCCGACCCGCTGGAGGCGGCGGCGAAGGCCAAGGACCTCAACTACGTCAAGCTCGACGGCTCCGTCGGCATCATCGGCAACGGCGCGGGCCTGGTCATGTCCACCCTGGACGTGGTCGCCTACGCCGGCGAGGAGTTCGGCGGCCAGAAGCCCGCCAACTTCCTCGACATCGGCGGCGGCGCGTCCGCCGAGGTGATGGCGAACGGGCTGGAGATCGTGCTGTCGGACGCCGACGTCAAGTCGGTGTTCGTCAACGTCTTCGGCGGCATCACCGCCTGCGACGCCGTCGCCAACGGGATCGTCTCGGCCTACAAGCTGCTCGCCGAGCGCGGCGAGGCCGTCGACCGGCCGCTCGTCGTCCGCCTCGACGGCAACAACGCCGAGCTCGGACGCAAGATCCTGACCGATGCCGCACTGAGCGGCGTCCAGCAGGTCGACACCATGGACGACGCGGCCAAGCGTGCCGCCGAACTCGCCGCGGCAGGTGCATGATGGCCATCTGGCTCACCGACAACAGCAAGATCATCGTCCAGGGCATCACCGGCTCCGAGGGCTCGAAGCACGGCCGCCGCATGCTGGCCGCCGGCTCGAAGGTCGTCGGCGGCGTGAACGCCCGCAAGGCCGGCACGACCGTGGACTTCGACGGCACCGAGCTGCCCGTCTTCGGCACCGTCAAGGAGGCCATGGAGAAGACCGGCGCCGACGTGTCGGTCGTCTTCGTGCCGCCGAAGTTCACCAAGGACGCCGTCGTCGAGGCGATCGACGCCGAGATCCCGCTCTGCGTGGTCATCACCGAGGGCATCCCGGTGCACGACACCGCCTACTTCTGGGCGTACGCCGGGTCCAAGGGCGACAAGACCCGCATCATCGGGCCGAACTGCCCCGGCATCGCCTCGCCCGGCAAGTCCAACGCGGGCATCATCCCGGCCGACATCACGACCCCCGGCCGCATCGGCCTGGTGTCCAAGTCGGGCACGCTGACGTACCAGATGATGTACGAGCTGCGCGACATCGGCTTCTCCACCTGCGTCGGCATCGGCGGCGACCCGATCATCGGGACCACCCACATCGACGCCCTCAAGGCGTTCCAGGACGACCCGGAGACCGACGCCATCGTGATGATCGGTGAGATCGGGGGCGACGCCGAGGAGCGCGCCGCCGCCTACATCGAGAAGAACGTCACGAAGCCGGTCGTCGGCTACGTCGCCGGGTTCACCGCGCCCGAGGGCAAGACGATGGGCCACGCCGGCGCGATCGTGTCCGGCTCCGCCGGCACCGCGCAGGCGAAGAAGGAGGCCCTGGAGAAGGTCGGCGTCCGCGTGGGCAAGACCCCCAGCGAGACCGCCGTCCTGATGCGGGAGATCATGAAGAACCTCTGATCGTTCGATCAGGCACCGAAAGACGCCCGAGCCGCCCTGCGCGGTCCGGGCGTCTTTCGTCTTTCCCGGCCCGGCCCGGCCCGGCGCGCCGGACGGGCGGGCGACAAAGGCGACACGCCGGGCGACACGCGGAGCCGGGGGGCGGGCGTGGTGCCAGCATGGTGCGGTGAGCGACGTGAGCCGGGGACAGCGCGTGACCACGCAGGCGGCGAGGGGCGCGGGCGGGACGCCGCGCGCGCCCCGCGACGGGGCCCGGCGCGGACCCGCCGAACCGCGCCCGGCGCCGGCGCCGGGGAACGGGCGGCCCCTGTACGTGACGGGCCTCGTGGCGTCGCTGTGGTGCGTGGGGATCGGGCTCACGGTGCTGACGACCGTGACGCTGCTCGGCTGGGTCGCGGCGCCCAAGACCGCGCTCGGGCACGGGATGTCCGGGGTGTTCCGGACGGCCGTGAACTTCTGGCTCGTCTCCCACCACGCGGGGTTCTCCTACGGGCACGGCCGGGTCGGGCTGCTGCCGCTGGGCGTGCTGGTGCTGCCCGGGGCGCTGCTGTACCGGGGCGGCGCGTGGATGATCCGCGGGCTCGGGCTGCCGCCGCGGCCCCGGATCGCCGTGGTGCACGTGGCGGCGACGCTGGCCGTCCCGTACGCGCTGCTGGCCGTGCTGCTGGCGCTGGCCGCGTCCGCGCCGGAGGTGCATCCGTCGGCGTGGCAGGCGTTCGTCGGGTGCTTCCTCGTCGCCGTCATCGCGGGCGGGCTGGGCGCCGCGCGGGCCGTGGTGGCCGCGCAGGTGGCGGCGGAGGCGCGCGGGCGGCGGGTCCGGTCCGGACTGGGCGCGCTGCTGCGGCTGCTGCCGGACCGCCCGAGATCGCTGGTGATCGGGGTCGCCGGGTCGGTGGCGGTGCTGCTGGCGGCGGGCGCGGTCCTGGTCGGCGGGTCGCTGGCGATGCACATGTCCGAGTCCGACCGGCTGTACGACCTGCTCGCGCCCGGCATCGTCGGCGGCGTCCTGCTGCTCCTGGTCGAGCTGGCGTTCCTGCCGAACGCGGTGATCTGGGGCGTCGCGTACGCGGTCGGGCCGGGCTTCGCGGTCGGCGCCGGGACGAGCGTGTCGCCGACCGGCGTGTTCCTGGACACGGTCCCGGCGTTCCCGCCGCTGGCGGCGCTGCCCGAGCCCGGTCCGGCCCCCGCCGTGTCGCTGCTGGCGCTGTTGGCGCCGTTCGCGGCGGGCGCGGTGGGCGGCGTGCTGACGATCCGGACGATGCCGAGCGCGACGTCCGAGGCGGCGCCGCTGTGGGGGTTCGTGTCCGGGACGCTGACGGGCGCCGTCGTGGCGCTGCTGGCGGCGCTGTCGGGCGGTCCGCTGGGCGGCGGGCGGATGGCGACGGTCGGCCCGTCCGCGTGGCAGGTCGGGCTGCTGGCGGCGCTGGAGGTGGGGATCTCCGCGGCGATCGCGGCGTGGGCGGCGAACTGGCGGATCATGCGGCGGCCGGAGGGCGAGGAGGCGCCGTCGAAGCGTAAGAAGCGCAAGAAGCGCAGGAAGCAGCGGCCCGCCGCCCGGCTGCCCGAGGCGGCGGTTCCGCAGCCCGCGCCTGCGCCCGTCCCGGACGGGACGCCCGCGGCGGCCGAGCGGCCGACGGCACCGCGCCCGTCGCCCTCACGCCCGTCGCCGTACGCGCCCGACCCGCTGGAGTTCGAGGAGGCCGAGCCGGTCCTGGCGCCGCGCAGGCCGCGCGGCCGGGGCCGCGCCGTGGACCCGCTGCCCGAGCTGATCATGGACGAGCCCCCCGCACCCGAGCCCGCCGAGCCCGAACCCGAGCCCGCCGCTCGCGAACCCGCCGAGCCGGAGCCCGCCCCGGCGGAGCCCCAGCCGGACGAGCGGGACGGCAAGGTCGTCCTCGAAGGCCACATCGTCGAGGACGCCGAGCCCGACCCGGTGCCGCCGCCCCGCGAGGACCCCGAGCGCACCGAGAACCGCGGCGGGGCCATCTACGTGCTGCGCGACGAGCCCCGCGACTGACTCAGAGCAGGTCGCCGTACTTGTCCATGCTGCCCGCGGGCAGATCGAGCTTCTTCTCGATCTTCGGGTAGAACTCGTGCTTGCAGGCGGTCTTGTCGGCGCCGGTGTTGGACGCCCCCAGGCACTCCTGGTACCCGCTCAGCTCCGGCCACAGGAAGACCGTGAGCGCGACCGACAGGGCGGAGAACGCCAGCCCCACCGAGCCGAGCACGATGCCCGGCACCGCGCCCGGGGCCGCGCCGCGCGCCGTCCGCGCCCGGCGCCGCGCCCTGATGCCGATGACCAGCGCGGCGACGCCCAGGACCAGCCCCAGCGGGTAGAAGAAGAACGACGTCAGCAGGGCGACGATGCCGAGCCACAGGGCCCGCCGCCCGGTCCGCTCGACCGGCGGCGGCCCCGGGGGAGGGCCGAGGGGGGCGCCCGGGGGCGGCCCCGCCGGATCCCGCCCCTGCTCGACGGGGTGGGCCGGTCGACCCGGCTGCTCGCTCACGTCCGCTTCCTCCCAACCGTGGATTCAACCGCGCCGAACAGGGCCGATAGGCTGCGTGCCGAATGCCGACAACCCCACCGTCCACCCCACCGTCCACAAGGGAGTCATGGTGTCCGCCCGGCTCGTCGTCCTCGTCTCCGGCGCGGGGACCAACCTACAAGCGCTGCTCGACGCCTGCGCAGATCCAGCCTACGGGGCGAAAGTGGTGGCCGTGGGCGCCGACCGCGACGGGATCGGCGGCACCGAGCGCGCCGAGCGCGCCGGGCTGCCCGCGTTCACGCTCCGCATCCCCGACTTCCCGTCCCGCGCCGAATGGGACGCCGCCCTCGCCGCGGCGATCGCCGAGCACGAACCCGACCTGGTGGTGTCCGCCGGATTCATGAAGATCCTCGGCCCGGAGGTGCTGGCCCGGTTCGGTGGCCGCATCGTCAACACCCATCCCGCGCTGCTGCCCTCGTTCGCCGGCGCGCACGCCGTACGGGACGCCCTGGCGTACGGGGTGAAGGTCACGGGCTGTACCGTTCACTTCGTCGACGAAGGCGTGGACACCGGACCCGTCATCGCCCAGGAGACCGTCCCCGTGGGCTGGCATGACGACGAGGACTCCCTGCACGAGCGCATCAAGCAGGTGGAGCGCCGGCTCCTGGTCGACGTCGTCGGACGGCTGGCCCGCGACGGCTGGACCACGCGGGGGCGGCGGGTCTCGATGAAATGCAGAACCTGCGGCGACGGCACGTCCGGCGGCGCCGCGCCGGACGGCGGAACGTCCGGCAGTCCAGGTCAGACGGAACGAGGGGAGCTCGGCCGGTGAGTCGGGTGGCGATCAAGCGCGCATTGATCAGCGTGTACGACAAGACCGGGCTGGAGGAACTCGCCCGCGGCCTGCACGAGGCCGGGGTGGAGATCGTCTCCACCGGGTCCACGGCGGGCCGGATCTCCGCCGCCGGCGTGCCGGTGATGAAGGTGGAGAAGCTCACCGGGTTCCCCGAGTGCCTGGACGGCCGGGTCAAGACCCTGCACCCGAAGGTGCACGCGGGCCTGCTCGCCGACCGGCGCAAGGAGGACCACCTCCAGCAGCTCGACGACCTGCACGTCGAGCCGTTCGACCTGGCCGTGGTGAACCTGTACCCGTTCGCCGCGACGGTCGCGTCCGGCGCCGGGCCCGACGAGTGCGTCGAGCAGATCGACATCGGCGGCCCGACGATGGTGCGCGCCGCCGCGAAGAACCACGCGTCCGTCGCCGTCGTCGTCGACCCGTCCGCGTACGGGGACGTCCTGGACGCGGTGAAGGCCGGCGGGTTCACGATCGAGCAGCGCCGCCGCCTCGCCGCCCTCGCCTACGCGCACACCGCGTCCTACGACGTGGCCGTGGCCTCCTGGTTCGCGAGCGAGTACGCGCCCGACGAGCAGGCCGCCGAGACGCAATGGCCCGACTTCATCGGCGCCACCTGGGAGCGGTCGAACGCCCTGCGGTACGGCGAGAACCCGCACCAGCGCGCCGCCCTGTACCGGGTGCCGGGCGAGACGGGCCTCGCGGGCGCCGAGCAGATCTACGGCAAGGAGATGTCCTACAACAACTACGTGGACACCGACGCCGCCCGCCGCGCCGCCTACGACTTCACCGACCCCTGCGTCGCGATCATCAAGCACGCCAACCCGTGCGGCATCGCGGTCGGCGCCGACATCGCCGACGCGCACCGCCGAGCCCTCGACTGCGACCCGGCGTCCGCCTACGGAGGCGTGATCGCCGCGAACCGGCCGGTCACCGCCGCGATGGCGGAGCAGATCACCGGGAGCTTCGCCGAGGTCGTCGTCGCCCCGTCCTTCGAGGACGAGGCCGTCACCGTGCTGAAGAACCGGTTCAAGAACACCCGGCTGCTGATCTGCCCGGACGCCCCCGGCGGAGCCACCGAGTCCCGGCGGATCGACGGCGGGCTCCTCGTCCAGACCGTCGACCGGGTCGACGCGCCCGGCGACGACCCGTCCGGCTGGGAGCTCAAGTGCGGCGACGCCGCCGGCGAGGACACCCTCCGCGACCTGGCGTTCGCGTGGCGGGCCGTCCGCGCCGTCAAGTCCAACGCGATCCTGCTGGCCTCCGGCGGCGCCACGGTCGGCGTCGGCATGGGCCAGGTCAACCGGGTCGACTCGGCCCGCCTGGCCGTGGCGCGCGCGGGCGAGGAGCGGGCCCGCGGCTCGGTCGCCGCGTCCGACGCCTTCTTCCCGTTCCCGGACGGGCTCGAAGTGCTGATCGAGGCGGGCGTGAAGGCCGTCGTCCAGCCGGGCGGCTCGATCCGCGACGAGCTCGCCATCGAGACCGCGACCAAGGCCGGCGTCACGATGTACTTCACCGGCACGCGGCACTTCTTCCACTGATCGGACAGGCCCGGGCCCGGCGCGGCGTTCCCGCCCGCCGGGCCCGGTCTTTCCACTGTCCCGCCGGAGGTAGCCTCTGGCTGGCCGCGCCCCATGACCGTCTCTTGACCTTCGGCGCGATCGTTCGCTGAAGGAGGCGCTGATGGACTCGCTGACGACCTTCCTGGTCGCCCAGATCGGCCAGGCAGACTCGCTGCTGATGGAGTCACGCCAGGTGGTCGGGCTGGTCGCGGCGGTGCTCGCCGCGCTCCTGGCCGGGCAGCTCGGCTGGCACGGCACCGACCGGATCCTCGCCCGCCGCGAACGCGCCGACGACTAGCGCCCGGGCGGCCGGCGCGCAGCTGGCCCGGTCGGCGCGGTCTCGCGCGGCTAGCGCAGCCGCGCGCGCAGCGCCTTCGCCGCCTCCGGCCAGTCGTCGTCGGTCATCGAGAAGACGGCGGTGTCGCGGATCGAGCCGTCCGGGCGGATCCGGTGCTTGCGGTGGATCCCCTCGAACGACGCGCCGAGCCGCTGGATCGCCGCCCGCGACCGCTCATTGCGGGAATGGGTGTGCCATCCCACCCGGATCGCCCCCAGGTCGTCGAAGGCCCGTTGCAGGAGCAGCAGCTTCGACTCGGTGTTGAAACCCGTCCGCTGCCAGCGCGTCCCCAGCCACGTGTACCCGATGCACAGCCCCCGGTCCTTCGGGACGACCTCGTAGTACGACGTCGTCCCCGCGACCTCCCCGGTCGCCACGTCGATCTGCGCCCACGGCAGCCGCACGCCCTTGTCCCGCGCGATCAGGGCCGTGCTCACCATGGTGTGCACGGCGTCCGCGTCCGCCGGCTGCCGCTCGTTCAGCCACGTCCAGACGGACGGGTCCTTCGACGCGGCGAACAGGCCGTCGACATGGTCCAGGGAGAGGGGTTCCAACCGCACATAACGGCCGGTCAGGACCGGCTGCGCCAACCATTCGTCGCTCATGGCGTCCACGCTAGGACGGGCCCAAGGGCGTCCGGCAGAGCCACTTCACGGCGATTCCGGCGGACCACTCGGCGCCACCGGGGCGGCTACCATGGGGTTTCGACGCGACTGGCGCGGTCAAGGTGGATCACCACCGGGGAGCGAACGACAGTCCGGACACCGCGCGCCTGGGTGGACGGGACCTCGAGCAGGGCTCGGTCCCTGGCGACACACCGCGGAGGCATGCATGACCGCACAGATCCTGGACGGCAAGGCCACGGCCGCCGAGATCCGCTCCGACCTCAAGGGGCGCGTCGAGGCGCTGCGCGACCGCGGCGTGTCCGTGGGCCTCGGGACGGTGCTGGTGGGCGACGACCCCGGCAGCCACTCCTACGTCAACATGAAGCACCGCGACTGCGCCGAGGTCGGCATCGAGAGCATCCGCCGCGACCTGCCCGAGACCGCCTCCCAGGAGGACGTCGAGCGGGCCGTCGCCGAGCTCAACGCCGACCCCGCCTGCACCGGCTACATCGTCCAGCTGCCGCTGCCGAAGGGCCTGGACGAGCAGCGCGTGCTGGAGCTGATCGACCCCGCCAAGGACGCCGACGGCCTGCACCCGATGAGCCTCGGACGGCTCGTGCTGATGCAGCCGGGCCCGCTGCCCTGCACCCCGAAGGGCATCATCGAGCTGCTGCGCCGCTTCGACGTGCCGATCAGGGGCGCCGAGGTCACCGTCGTCGGCCGCGGCATCACCGTCGGCCGCTCGCTCGGGCTGCTGCTGACCCGGCGCAGCGAGAACGCCACCGTCACCCTCTGCCACACCGCCACCCGTGACCTCGCCGCGCACACCCGCGCCGCCGACATCGTCGTCGCGGCGGCCGGCGTCCCCGGCCTGATCACCGCCGACATGGTCAAGCCCGGCGCCGCCGTGCTGGACGTCGGGGTCTCCCGGGTCGACGGCAAGCTGACCGGCGACGTCGCGGCCGACGTCCGGGAGGTCGCCGGCTGGGTCGCCCCGAACCCCGGCGGCGTCGGCCCCATGACCCGCGCCATGCTGCTGCAGAACGTCGTGGAGGCCGCCGAGCAGACGGTCTGACGGCCTCCTCGGACAGGCGAGAGGGCCGCCACCGCACCCCTGGTGGCGGCCCTCTCCCCCTTTCGCTCGCCTTGTCGGAGGTCCCCCGGGCCGGGCCGCGCCGTCACCTGCGCGGCCCGATCCGGGCGGGTCAGGCGATCGCCCTCGACTGCGCTGCCGGTGAGGGCGATCGCACGTTCACTTCGGTCGGCCCGGCATCTCAGCTGGCCCGGCGGGTCGCCGCGGTGTGCGCCGCGGCGCGGGCCGGGCCCGTGGGATGGCCGGGGGCGTGTCCCGGTGGCCCGGTCCTGCGCGCCTCCGCCGGGCCCCGCATCCCCGGAGGACGCCCGTCGATCGGGGGGCGTCCCTGCTGGGGCACGTGGACCGGCGGCAGCGGCCGGACGAGGCCCATCGCGATGACCTCGTTGGCCAGCCGGGTGCGCCGGTTGGCCCCCTCGGGGATCCGGAACTTCTGGTAGAGCCGCAGCAGGTGCTGCTTCACCGCGGCCTCGGTCACGACCAGCTCGCCCGCGATGTCGCGCGCCGTGGCGGGGGCCACGAACGCCTCGTCGGACAGGGCGGGACGGCACAGCGCGGTCAGCACGTCGACCTCGCGGCGGGTGAGCTCGGGGGCGACGGCACGCCGCAGCTCGACGTCCGGGTCGACCTCCTCACGGGGGATGCCCCCCATCCGGCAGCGCGCCGTGCCGAAGCTCACGACGTCACCGTCCTCCAGGACACGGCGGGCGATCGGCCGGCCGTTGACACGGGTCCCGTTGCGGGACAGACCCATGTCGACGACGTAGACGTACGGACCGCGCCGCACGATCTCGGCGTGCAAACGGGACACACTCGGGTCGTCGAGGCGGATGTCTACTCCTCTCCCTCTCCCGACCGTCGTAACGTCGGGGCGCAGCGGCACCACCAGCCCGCTGTCCTCGATCCGCATGAACGGCCCCTCCACGGCAGTCCTCCCAGCTAGTTAGCGACCCCTGTCTGCCGGGTTACCCGGCCGGACCCCCGCCACACCCTCCTACTGGCGAGTAGCACCGATGGCACAAGGCATTCGGGGCTCTTCCCCACCAGCCGGACCGGGTGCGTTTCCGTCGCCGGCCCACAAGTCCGGCCGCCGATTCGCCGGGACGATCTCGCGGCCCCTCACCCCGCCCCGGAGTACCGCCGTCCGGCACCGGCGATGTCGTGCCGCGCGCCGATCGGCATTACCGTGGACCCATGAGCACGCAGGTGCACCGGCGCAGGCGGAGAGCGCCGCGGGGCAGGGGCGCCGCCCCGCACTGGCTCGCGCGGCTGCCGTACCTCATCGTGCTCAGCGGCGTGAGCGGCGGCCTGGTGCTCTGCGCCCTCAACTACTTCCGCAAGGGCTCCGGCCTGATGGCCGCCGCGCTGCTGTTCGGCGCGCTGGCGCGGCTGCTGCTGCCGGAGTCCCAGCTCGGGCTGCTCGCGGTGCGCAGCCGCCAGATCGACTGCTGGACGCTCGTCATCCTCGGCGAGATGGTGGCGTTCGTCGCGCTCAGCATTCCCCCGATGAACAAGACCGGCCTCGTCGGCGCGGGCGCGTTCGGCGTGCTGATCGCCCTGGTCATGCTGGCGCGCGGCGTGCGGCTGCTGCTCGCCCGGCGCCGGGACGGTTCGCCGGGCTAACGATGTTTCCGCAGGTCACCGGGGATGCGGCCGGTCCAGCGAGGAGCCCAGGTCTAGACCGCATCCGGGCCTCGGCTAGCCTTGCCAGTTGAGCCTTACAAGGACTGCTGGCCAGGTGTAGGAAAGGGACAGCAACAGCATGCCCAAGATCAAAGTAGCGGGCCCGGTCGTCGAACTCGACGGCGACGAAATGACGCGGATCATCTGGAAATTCATCAAGGACCAGCTGATCCTGCCCTATCTCGACGTGGACCTGAAGTACTACGACCTGGGAATCGAGCACCGTGACGCCACGGACGACCAGGTCACCATCGACGCCGCGAACGCCATCAAGGAGCACGGCGTCGGCGTCAAGTGCGCCACCATCACCCCCGACGAGGCGCGCGTCGAAGAGTTCGGCCTGAAGAAGATGTGGCGTTCCCCCAATGGAACGATCCGCAACATCCTCGGCGGCGTGATCTTCCGCGAGCCCATCGTCGTCTCGAACATCCCCCGTCTGGTCCCGGGCTGGACCAAGCCGATCATCATCGGCCGCCACGCCCACGGCGACCAGTACAAGGCGACCGACTTCGTGGTCCCCGGCCCGGGCAAGGTGACGATCACCTACACCCCGCAGGACGGCTCCGAGCCCATGGAGATGGAGATCGCCGACTTCCCGGGCGGCGGCGTCGCCATGGGCATGTACAACTACGACGACTCGATCCGCGACTTCGCCCGGACGAGCATGCGGTACGCGCTGAGCCGCGAGATGCCGCTGTACATGTCGACGAAGAACACGATCCTCAAGGCCTACGACGGCCGGTTCAAGGACCTCTTCCAGGAGATCTTCGAGACCGAGTTCAAGGCCGACTTCGAGGCCAAGGGCCTGACCTACGAGCACCGGCTGATCGACGACATGGTCGCCGCCGCGCTCAAGTGGGACGGCGGCTTCGTCTGGGCCGCGAAGAACTACGACGGCGACGTGCAGTCCGACACCCTCGCGCAGGGCTTCGGCTCGCTCGGCCTGATGACCTCCGTCCTGATGACCCCGGACGGCAGGACGGTCGAGGCCGAGGCCGCGCACGGCACGGTGACCCGGCACTACCGGCAGCACCAGCAGGGCAAGCCGACGTCGACCAACCCGATCGCGTCGATCTTCGCCTGGACCCGCGGCCTCGAGCACCGCGGCAAGCTCGACGGCCAGCCCGAGGTCATCGACTTCGCCCGCAAGCTCGAGCAGGTCTGCATCGAGACCGTCGAGGGCGGCCAGATGACCAAGGACCTCGCCCTGCTCGTCGGCGGGGACACCCCCTGGCTGACCAGCGAGCAGTTCCTGGAGGCGCTCGACACCAACCTCCAGAAGAAGATCAACGGCTGATCGCGTTCCTTCTTCGACCCGCAGGGCCGTCCCGGGTTCGTCCCGGGGCGGCCTTTCGCGTACGCGGGGTGTGAGTCATGCCGGGGTGGGCACCTGCCGGAGGGCGGGACGTCCGCGCGCGATAGCCTGGCGTCGGAAATATCTCGACGGCGAGAGAACCCGTGCGGCGGACCGGTTCCATGGGCGGCTCTTCGGCGGTCGGGTTCGAAGGATGGCCGCCTGAGCCCCGTCAGGTCACAGCAGGAGAAGGACGCATGACGCGCACCCCAGTCAATGTCACCGTTACCGGCGCCGCGGGCCAGATCGGCTACGCGCTGCTGTTCCGCATCGCCTCCGGGCACCTGCTCGGCGCGGACGTACCCGTACGCCTGCGGCTGCTGGAGATTCCGCAGGCGGTGAAGGCCGCCGAGGGCACCGCGATGGAGCTGGACGACTGCGCGTTCCCGCTGCTGACCGGCATCGACATCTTCGACGACGCCGCCAAGGCGTTCGAGGGGACGAACGTGGCGCTGCTCGTCGGCGCCCGCCCGCGCACGAAGGGCATGGAGCGCGGCGACCTGCTGGAGGCCAACGGCGGCATCTTCAAGCCGCAGGGCGAGGCGATCAACGCCGGCGCCGCCGACGACATCAAGGTGCTGGTGGTCGGCAACCCGGCCAACACCAACGCGCTGATCGCGCAGTCGCACGCGCCGGACGTCCCCGCCGAGCGGTTCACCGCGATGACCCGCCTCGACCACAACCGGGCGCTCGCGCAGCTGTCGAAGAAGGCCGGCGTGTCCGTCGCCGACATCAAGAAGATGACGATCTGGGGCAACCACTCCGCCACCCAGTACCCGGACATCTTCCACGCCGAGATCGCCGGCAAGAACGCGGCCGAGACGGTGAACGACCAGGCCTGGCTGGAGAACGACTTCATCCCGACCGTCGCCAAGCGCGGCGCGGCGATCATCGAGGCTCGGGGCGCGTCGTCGGCGGCGTCCGCGGCGTCCGCGGCGATCGACCACGTGCACACCTGGGTGAACGGCACCGCCGAGGGCACCTGGACGTCGATGGCGGTCGTGTCGGACGGCTCCTACGGCGTGCCGGAGGGCCTGATCTCCTCGTTCCCGGTCACCACGAAGGACGGGAAGTGGGAGATCGTCCAGGGCCTGGAGATCAACGACTTCTCGCGCGGCAGGATCGACGCGTCGGTGCAGGAGCTGTCGGAGGAGCGCGACGCGGTCCGCAAGCTCGGCCTGATCTGACCGGCCGTACCCGCACGCACGAGCGAGCCCCGGACCCGCGCGGTCCGGGGCTCGTTCGCGTCGTAAATCCCGCGAAACGTGTCGGCACCGGTCGTTAGGGTGTGATCGCTTCGAAGGCGACGGGGAGGGACGCGGGTGGCGGATCAGGCTTTCCAGGTGGATCTGCGCGGTGTGGTGGATCTGCTCAGCCGGCATCTGTACGCGAGCCCGCGGGTGTACCTGCGCGAGCTGCTGCAGAACGCGGTGGACGCGATCACCGCGCGGGGCGGGGGCGGCGGCCGGGTGGTGGTCGAGACCGGCGGCGGGACGCTGCGGGTGCACGACGACGGCGTCGGGCTGACGGCGGACGAGGTGCACACGCTGCTGGCGACGATCGGGCGGTCGTCCAAGCGCGACGACCTGGGGTTCGCGCGGCACGACTTCCTCGGCCAGTTCGGGATCGGGCTGCTGTCGGCGTTCCTGGTCGCGGACGAGATCGAGGTGGTGTCGCGGTCGGCGAGGGGCGGCGAGGCGGTCCGCTGGACGGGCCGGTCGGAGGGCAGTTACCGGGTCGAGCCGGGCGAGCGGGACGAGCCGGGCACGACGGTGACGCTGCGGCCGCGTCAGGGGTCGGCGGAGCTGCTGAGCGCGCCGGTCGTGGCGGAACTGGCCCGCGCCTACGGGTCGCTTCTCCCCGTCGACCTGGTCGTGGACGGGGCCACGGTCACGGGCGATGGCCCGCCGTGGCGGGCGTCCCATCCCGATCCGGCGTCGCGGCGGCGGGCGCTGGAGAGGTACTGCGAGGAGCTGTACGGGTTCACGCCGTTCGACGTGGTCGATCTGGAGGTGGCGGAGGCGGGGCTGACGGGCGTCGCGTTCGTCCTGCCGGAGCCGGTGTCGCCGACGGCCCGCTCCGCCCACCGCGTCTACCTGAAGCGGATGCTGCTGGCGGAGAGCGTGCAGGGGCTGCTGCCCGATTGGGCGTTCTTCGTCCGCTGCGTGGTGGACGCGGGGGAGCTGCGGCCGACCGCGAGCCGCGAGGCGCTGTTCGAGGACGAGCTGCTGGAGTCGGCGCGGCAGGGCCTCGGTGAGGTGCTGCGGCAGTGGCTGGTGCGGCTGTCGGAGACCGATCCGGCGCGGCTGCGCGGGTTCCTGCGGCTGCATCAGCTCGGCGTGAAGGCGATGGCGCTGCACGACGACGACATGCTGCGGATCGTCGACCGGTGGATGGACTACGAGACGTCCGCCGGCCCGATGACGCTGCGCGAGTTCCGGCGGCGGCACCCGGAGGGCCGGTTCACCGGGAGCGTGGAGGAGTTCCGGCGGCTGTCGGCGGTGGCGGGGGCGCAGGGCGTCGGGCTGGTCAACGGCGGTTACGTGCACGACACCGAGATCATCGAGCGGCTGCCGGACCTCGATCCGGACGTCCGGCTCACCCGGCTGGACGCGGCGGAGCTGACCACGACGTTCGGCGTGCTGGACCCGGCGGCGGAGCTGGCGCTGCGGCCGTTCCTGGCGGCGGCGCAGCGGGCGGTGGAGCGGCTCGGCTGCGAGGTGGTCGTCCGCGACTTCGACCCGGCGTCGCTTCCGGCGCTGTACCTGACCAGCCGGGACGCGCAGTTCCGCGACGAGCTGACGCGGGCGCGGGAGGAGGCCGGCGAGCTGTGGGCGGACGTGCTCGGCGCGGTCGGCGCGTCGACCGGCCTGGAGCGCCCGCAGCTGGTGCTGAACTACCGCAATCCGCTGACGCGCCGGGTCACGGCGCTGGGGGAGGGCGGGCCGGTGGAGCCCGCCGTCCAGGCGCTGTACGGGCAGGCGCTGCTGCTGGGGCACCATCCGCTGCGTCCCGCCGACACGGCGGTGCTGAACCGTTCCTTCATCGGCCTGCTGGAGTGGGCCGTCCACAGCCCGGAGGCCACCCAGTGAGCACCGATGACGTCTACGCGCTGATGGGGCGCGCGCAGGAGCTTCCGTACGGGGAGGCGCGGACCGTCCTGGTCGAGGACGCGCTGCGCCGCGCGGAGGAGGCCGGCGACGACGTGCTGGCGTTCCGCGTGCGGACCCGGCTGACCGACGCCTACCAGTTCGGCGGCGAGCCCGCGAAGGCGTTCGCGACGTTCGGCAGGACGCTCGCCGAGCATGACCGCGACCCGGGCCGCTTCGACGAGCCGCTCGTGCTGCTGTGGCAGATGAAGGCGGTGGTGAGTTCGCTCACGAAGTTCCCGGAGATCCCGCTCGACCGGACGCGGGCGGTGCTGGACGACATGGAGCGGCGCTACCGCGCGGGCGGGCACAGCCTCCAGGCGGTGTACCGGCGCCGGCACATCGTCGCCCGCCACATCGGCGACCCGTCGGCCGACGACTGGTTCGCCCGGTGGCGCGCCGCCCAGCGGGACCAGCTGTCGGACTGCGAGGGCTGCGACCCGACCGGCATCGTCAGCCATCTCGCCGACGCCGGCCGGTACCAGGAGGCCGCGGAGATCGCGGCGCCGGTGCTGGCGGCCGAGCTGACCTGCAAGGAGCAGCCGCAGGGCATCCAGACGGCGATGATGCCGGTGTACCTGCGCACGGGCCGGTTCGACGCGGCGGCCGACGCGCACCGACGCGCGTACCGGGTGCACCGGGGCCGGATCGCCGACCTGGGGGACGTCGCCGAGCATCTGGAGTTCTGCGCGCTGACCGGCAACGAGGCGCGCGGCGTGGAGATCGTGCAGCGGCATCTCGGGTGGCTGGACAGGGCGCCGCACGTGCACGCGGAGATGATGTTCGCCGCCGCGGCCGCGCTGGTCCTGGGCAGGGCGGCGGCGTCCGGGCACGGCGCGGCGACGGTCCGCCGGCCCGCGTCGGGTGATCGTCCGGCGGCGGACGTGCCGCTCGCGGAGCTGGGCGCCGAGCTGGAGGCCCGCGCGACGGAGCTGGCGGCCCGGTTCGACGCCCGCAACGGCACGTCCCACCAGGGCGGCAAGGTGCGCGCGATCCTGGCGGCCGAGCCGGTCGCCGGGTTCGTCCCGCTGGCTCCCCACCACCGCCGCTCGGCTCCCGCCCCGGCGGCGGAGCCCGCCGCGCGGCGGCCCGAGCCGGACGGCATCGAGACGGAGACCGACCTCGACGTACTGCTGGCCATCGGGGACGAGCGCCGCACCAGCCGTGACGCGGCCCGCACGCTGGCCGCGTGGCGGCGCTTCGACGCCGTCGCCGAGACGACCGGGCCGACGCCGCTGCAGCGGGCGCGGCGGCTGGACGCGCGGGGCGTCGAGCGGGCGATGGACGGCGACCACGAGGGCGCGATCGCCTGCTGGGAGGAGGCGTTCCGGCTGTTCGGCGAGCTGGACGAGCGGACGCGGCGGTACCGCGTGCTGAGCCGGCTCGGCGCGCTGCGCTGCGACGCGGGCGACGAGCGCGGGCTGGACGAGCTGAACGCGGCCGCCGACCACTTCACCGCGCATCCGGCCGAGGACGGCGCCGCCACGGCGGCGCTGCTGCGGCTGGCCGCCGTCCACCTGAGCCGTGACCGGCACGCCGACGTCCTCGCGGCGCTCGACCGCGTCGACCCGGACGACGCCCCCGACCGGGCGGGCGAGCTGTGGTTCCTGCGGGGCCGCGCGCTGCTGTCGGCCGGTGGGACGGGGGAGGCGGTCGCGGCGCTGCGGCGGTCCCTCGCGGAGGCCCGCGCGTCGGACGATCCGGAGCAGGCGTCCGCCCCGGCGCTGCTGCTCGCCCGGGTCCTGGTCCGCGAGCCCGCGCCGGAGGGCGGTTCCGGTTCCGGCGGGCCGGGCGAGGAAGCGTTCGCGCTGCTCGACGAGGCGATCGCCGCGATGCCCGAGCCGTCGCCGATGCGCACGTCGGCCCACACCGAGCGGGGGCTGGCGCTGCTGGCCGCGGACCGCCCCGCGGACGCCGTCGCCGACCTCGCCGAGGCCGTCGCGGCGTGGACGGCCGAGGGCATGCACGAGCAGGCCGTCCACCTGCGCGTCGATCTCGCCGCCGGCTACCTGGAGGCGGGCCGCCACCTGGAGGCCGCGGAGGTCGCCGAGGAGGCGCTGCCGCAACTCGGCGACGGGGCCGGGCGGCGCTGCCGGTTGATCCTCGCGCACGCGCAGAAGGGGCTGGGGGAGGAGGACGGCGCGGCGACGTTCGCGTCGCTCGCCGAGGAGGCCGCGAAGGACGGGCAGTCCGACGCCGTCGCGCACTTCCTGGAGGAGGCGGCCGAGATCCTGACGAACCTCGACAAGGACGCCCAGGCCGCCGAGCGGTTCGCCGAGGCGGCCGAGGCGCACGGCCGGGCCGGCGACCCGTACGGCGTCGTCCGCGCCCGCCGCCGCGCCGCGATGTGCCTGCTGTGGAGCGGCGAGCCGGAGCAGGCCGTCGCCACGGTGGAGGCGGCCCGCACGGCCCTGGAGGCCCTGCCGGACGGCCCGCCCCGCGTCTGGGAGACCGCCCTCGTCTCCTACGACCAGGCCCGCATCCTCGCCCAGACCGGGCGTCAGGCGGACGCGGAGCCGCACGCGTCCGCCGCCGTGGACGGCCTCCGGTCGCTGGACGAGACCGGCCCCGCCGACCAGGCCGCCGCCCTCCTCGCCGACATCAGGTCCGCGCTCCGCGGCTGACCCGGGTCAGGACAGCCGGCGGGCCCCGGCGGACGGGACGGCGTCGAGGAACTCCGGCGCCGTCCAGCCGCGCTTGGCGTAGGCCGCGGCGATGGCGTCCCGGACCCGCCCGGCCCGGTCGGACGCGGCGAGCACGATCACCGAGCCGCCGAACCCGCCGCCGATCATGCGGCCGCCGCGGGCGCCCGCGCGCAGCGCCGCGTCGACGGCGGCGTCGGCCTCGGGCCAGGAGATCTCGAACTGGTCGCGCAGCGACAGGTGGGAGGCGTTCAGCATCGCGCCGAGCTCGGCGACGGCGCCGGCGCGCAGCAGCCCGGTGGACGCCTCGACGCGGTGGTTCTCGGTGACGACGTGCTGGACGCGGCGGCGCAGCACCGGGTCGCGCAGCCGGCCGAGCGCGCCCGCGAGGTCCTTGACGTCGCGGAGCGCGTCGACGCCGAGCAGCGCGGCGGGCTGCTCGCATTCGGCGCGCCGCCGCCCGTAGTCGCCGCCGGTGAGGGCGTGGGAGGCGCGGGTGTCGACGGCGAGCAGGGTCAGCCCGGCCGCGGCCGGGTCGAACGGGACCTGGGACGACAGGCCGCTGCGGCAGTCCAGCAGCAGCGCGTGGCCGGGCGTGCACAGCAGCGACGCGGACTGGTCCATCAGCCCGCACGGCATGCCGACCTGGTCGTTCTCGGCGCGCTGCGCGAGCCTGGCCAGCTCCGGGCGGTCGATCTCCACGCCGTGCAGGTCGCAGAGCGCCAGCGCCGTCGCACATTCCAGCGCGGCCGACGACGACAGCCCGGCGCCCTGCGGCAGGTCGGAGTCGATCAGCAGGGACGCGCCGCCGGTGCCGTGCTCGCGCAGCACCCGCGCCGTGCCGACGGGGTAGGCGGCCCACGCGCGCTCGGCCGGCCAGCCCTCGGAGACGACCGTCCCGCCGTCGACGGGCGCGGTGACGGTGCCGTCCGCCTGGAGGGAGCGGACCTCGATCACGCCGTCGTCGCGGCGCGCGGCGGCCACCGACACGCCGCGCGGCAGCGCGAACGGCAGGACGAGGCCGTCGTTGTAGTCGGTGTGCTCGCCGATCAGGTTGATCCGCCCGGGCGCGTGCCAGACGCCCTCGGCGGCCCGCCCGAACGCGGTGCGGAACGCGGAGCCGAGATCGGTCATCGCGAGCGCAGGAAGGTCCAGGCGTCCGACACCATCGCGCGCAGGTCCCGCTCGGGCTTCCAGCCGAGCTGCGACCGGATCTTGTCCGAGGACGCGATCAGCACCGCCGGGTCGCCGGGGCGGCGCGGGTGGACCTCCGCCGGGATGTCGCGCCCGGTGACCTCGCGGCAGACCTCGATGACCTCGCGGACGGAGTTGCCGGTGCCGCTGCCCAGGTTGAAGATCTGGTGGGTGCCGGGCTCGCAGGCGTCCAGCGCGAGCAGGTGGGCGCGCCCGAGGTCGGCGACGTGGATGTAGTCGCGGACGCAGGTGCCGTCGGCGGTCGGGTAGTCCTCGCCGAACATCTTCACCGCGTCGCCGTCGCCGTTCGCGATCTTCAGCACGTTCGGGATCAGGTGGGTCTCGACGGCGTGCCGCTCGCCCTGCGTGCCGTAGGCGCCGGCGACGTTGAAGTAGCGCAGCGAGACGCCGCCGATGCCGTGCAGCCGCGCGTACTCGGCGAGCGTGGTGTCGATCGCCAGCTTGGACGCGCCGTACGGGTTGGTCGGCCGGGTCGGGTCGGTCTCCAGGATCGGCGTCGACTCGGGCTCGCCGTAGGTGGCGGCGGTGGAGGAGAACACGATCCGCGGGACGCCCGCGACGCGCATCGCCTCCAGCAGCGCCAGCGACTCGCCGAGGTTCTTGTCCCAGTACAGGCCGGGCTTCTCGACGGACTCGCCGACCAGCGACCTGGCGGCGAAGTGCAGCACCGCGTCGAAGCCGGCGCCGCCCAGCACCTCGGCGGCGGCGCCGCGCAGCGTGCCGCGCACCAGCCGGGCCCTGGCCGGGACGGCGTCCTCGTGCCCGGTGGACAGGTCGTCCAGGACGACCACCTCGTGCCCCGCCTCCAGCAGCAGTGCGGAGACGACGCTGCCGATGTAGCCGGCGCCTCCGGTGACGAGCAGCTTCACGTACGGACCTCCATCAGAGTGGACAGGACGGCGGGGTGCCGCCCAGGCTATCCGCAACCCGGGCCGCGAAAGGCCCCGCGCCACGTGCCGAGCGCGGTGCCCGTGGTGGATCGGCCGTTCGTTCGGGGCCTCTGGCGGGGAAGGTTCCTGCCATGGATCGGACGTCGGCCGGCAGGCCCGCGCCCGCTCCGGCGGCGTTCCGGCCGCCGGGGCGGCTCGCGCGGCCGTTGGTGCGGCTGCTGTCGGCCGCCACGGACCTGGTGGTGCGGCTCGCGGGCGGGGATCCGCACTCGCTCCGCGAGGAGCCGACGGCGGAGCGGATGCGCGCGCTCGTGGCGGAGAACACCCAGATCGCGGCGGACGAGCGGGCGCTGATCGAGGAGGTGTTCGCGGCGGGGGAGCGGCCGCTGCGGGAGGTGCTGGTGCCCCGCACCGAGGTGGTGTTCCTGGACGCGGCGCTGCCGCTCGGCACGGCGGCGCGGGCCGCGGCGGGCAGCCCGCACTCGCGGTTCCCCGTCTGCCGCGGCTCGCACGACGAGGTGATCGGTTTCGTCCACATCCGGGACCTGCTCGTCCCCGAGGACCGGGACCGCGCCCAGCCTGCGGGAGAGCGGCCGGTGGGGGAGCTGGTGCGGCCGGTGAAGTTCCTGCCGTCCTCGCAGCGCGTCCTGCCGGTGCTGTCGGAGATGCGGCGGGAGGGCTGCCACCTGGCGATCGTGATGGACGAGTACGGCGGCGTCGCCGGGATCGTCACGCTGGAGGACCTGATGGAGGAGCTGATCGGCGACATCCGCGACGAATATGATGTGCAGGACGCGCAGGCGCGGCGCCTGCACGGCGGGGTGGTCGAGGTCGACGGCCTGCTCAACCTGGACGACTTCGCCGCCGAGACCGGCATCCGGTTGCCGGACGGGCCGTACGAGACGGTCGCCGGGCACATCATGGCGGTGCTCGGCCGCGTCCCCGCCGAGGGCGACTCGGTGCGGGCCGCCGGCCGGGACCTGCGGGTGGCCCGGATGGACGGCCGGCGGGTGGCCCGCGTGCGCGTCACGCCGCGGGCGGCACCGCAGGCGGCCCGGCAGCCGCTGCAGCCGGTCCGGCCGGTGGTGCGGCACCCGGCACGGCCGGAGGCGGGGCGGGCGGGGGGGGGGGGGGGGGCCGGGCCCCCGGC
>NZ_BAAAMR010000047.1:0-73410 GCF_039529375.1 Actinomadura napierensis | reverse complement strand
CCGCCCCCCCCGTCCCCCACCAGCCGCCGGCCGCCCCGTCCGTCGTCGCGGGCCGCCACGGCCGCGTCGGCGATCCCCGGCAGGCCGCGCAGCGCGGCGGCCACCTCCTCCGGTTCGATGCGCACACCGTTGACCTTGACCTGGTCGTCGGCGCGGCCGACGTACTCCAGCGCGCCGGCCGCCCGCAGCCGGACCAGGTCCCCGGTCCGGTACAGCCGCTCGCCGGCGGCGGCGAACGGGTCGGGGACGAAGCGTTCGGCGGTGAGGGCGGGACGGTCGCGGTAGCCGCGCGCCACCCCGACCCCGCCCACGTACAGTTCGCCCACGACACCGGCCGGCACCCGCCGCATCGCGCCGTCCAGGACGTGCGCGCGCATGCCGGGCAGCGGGCGGCCGATCGGCACGGGCCCGTCCTCCTGGGCCGGGTCGAACCGCTGGGCCGTGGCGTCGATGCTGCATTCGGTGGGGCCGTAGGTGTTCCACAGCTCCACCTCGCGCAGGTCGAGCATCCGGGCGCACAGCCCGGCGTCGAGGGGTTCGCCCGCCGAGAACAGCAGGCGCAGCGCCGTGCAGCGCCGCCAGCCGGGCGCCGCCACCAGCAGCCGCAGGATCGACGGCACGACCTGGAGGACGGTTACCTCGTGCGCGGCGACCGCGCGGACCATGGCGGCCGGGTCGGCCTCGGCTCCGGGCGGCGCGAGGACGACCGCGCCGCCGCTCACCAGCGGGGCGAAGATCTCCCAGCCCGCGGCGTCGAAGCCGGGCGAGGTCTTCTGCAGGACGCGGTCTGCCGGGTTCAGCCGGTGCGCTCCGGCGGTCCAGAGGACGCGGTTGGCGATGCCCGCGTGCTCGATGACCACACCCTTGGGGCGTCCGGTGGATCCCGAGGTGTAGATGACGTACGCGGCGTCCCCCGGGTGAGGGACGGAACCGGGGCCCGCCACCGCCGGGTCGTCGGCGGCCGCGACGTCCACCGCCGTGACCGGAAGATCGACGTCCCGGTCGGTGAGCAGCAGCTCGGCTCCCGCGTCGGCCAGCATGAACCGCGACCGCTCCGGCGGGTGCGACGGGTCCAGCGGGAGATACGCCGCGCCCGCCTTCCAGATCCCCAGCAGCGCGGCGACCAGATCGGGCCCGCGCTCCAGCAGCACCCCGACCACCGACTCGCGGCCCACCCCGGACCGGCGCAACCGCGCCGCGATCCGCCGCGCCCTGGTGTCCAGTTCGGCGTAAGACCACGACGCCCCGTCCGCCACCACGGCCACGGCGTCCGGAGCCGCCGCCACCTGTTCGGCGAACAGCTCCGGGAGCGTCCGGTCCGGCGGCGCGCCGGGCCCGGACGCGCACCGGTCGAGGAGGGCGAGCTCGGCCGCGGGCAGCGGGACGGCGCGGGCGTCGCCGTCGGGCCCGGCCGCCATCGCCTCCAGCACCGACCGGTACATCGCCGCGAGCCGGTCGGCGTTGGCGCGGGTCAGGACCCGGCTGTGGCTGCTCAGGCCGAGATGGCCGGCGAGCGTGGTCACGGCGAGGCCGAACTCGGTGTTGCCGTCGCCCCGGGCCTGCCCGACGTCGATGAGGCCCGTGTCGACCTGGTGGAAGTCGAGGTAGTTGAATGAGACGTCCAGCAGCCGCCCGCCGCCCGCGATCCGCTGGATGGCGGGCAGCGGGAAGCGCCGGTGCGGCCAGAGCGCGACCTCCTGGGCGAACACCTCCTGGACCAGGTCCCGCCAGGTCCGCGCACCCGGAGTGAACGTGAACGGGACCGTGTTGAGGTACATGCCGTAGAGCCGGTCGGCGCCCAGGGCCTCGGGCCGGGCGTCGCACACCAGCCCGGTGTAGAACTTGCGTTCCCCGGTCAGCGCGGCGAGGACCGTCAGATGTGCCGCCAGCAGCACGCTCTTCAGCGACACCCGGGCCTGCCGGGCCAGGTCGCGGAGCGGGCCCTCGAGGTCGTGGATCGCGACCCTGAACCGGTAGCGGCGGTCCGGGCCGGCGGGGTCGCCCCAGGCCGCGGGCAGCGCGAACCGCGGCCGGCCCTCGACGACCGCGGTCCAGAACTCGCGGTCCTCGTCGGACGCGAGGGAACGCTGCTCCGCGGCGATGAAGTCGGCGTACCGGACGGCCGAGGCGCCCGCGGGCGCCGGTTCCCGCCCGTCCCGGACGGCCCGGTAGCAGTCCAGCAGCTCCATCAGCAGGTTGTAGTGGCTCCAGCCCTCGGTGATCGCGTGGCACCGGGTGACGGTCAGCCACCAGGCTCCCGCGTCCTCGGCCTCCCGCTGCGCGCAGAGCCGCAGCAGCGGCGCCCGCCCGAGGTCGAAGGGGGCGGCGCGTTCGCGGGCCTGGAAGTCGCGGAGGTCGCGGTCCCGTCCCGCAGGGTCGAGACCGGCGAGGTCCCGTCCGCTGACGGGGATCTCGGCCTCGGCGTGGACGAGCTGCATCGGCACCGAGAACGCGGTGAGGTCGAACGAGGTCCGCAGCATCTCGTGCCGTTCGCAGACCGTCCGCGCCGCCTCCCGCAGCGCCGCCAGGTCCACCGGCCGGTCGTCGCGGATCCGGAACGACGAGACGCTGTGGTAGCGGTTCAGGTCCTGGTCGGCGAGCATCTCCACGACCATGCCGGTCTGGGTCTGCGACATGGGGTAGGCGTCCACCAGGCCGGGCCGCAGCGCGGCTCGGTCCGCCGCCGGGACCAGCGCGAAAGGCTCGACCGGTGGCTCGGGCCGGGCCGGCGGACGCCCCGTCATCAGCTCGCACAGCGCCGCCACCGTGCGGCGGTCGAACACGTCGCGCACCGACACGTCCCAGCCCGCCGCCCTTAGCGCCCCCACGAGCGCCACCGCACGGATCGAGTCGCCGCCCAGGTCGAAGAAGGAGTCCTCGACCCCGACCCGGTCGACGCCGAGGGCCGCGCACCAGGTCTCCGCGACGCGTTCCTCGTCCGGTGTGCGCGGCGCGACATGGGGCCGTTCCGGCGGCCGGACGCGCGGCAGGGCGCGCCGGTCGAGCTTGCCGTTGGCCGTCAGCGGCAGCCGGTCCAGCGCGACGAACGCCGCCGGGACCATGTAGTCGGGCAACCGGACCGCGCAATGCTCGCGCAGACCCACCGTTTCACCGGCGACGACATAGGCGACCAGCGCACCGTCCTCCGCCATGACCGCCGCGTCCCGCACTTCCGGATGCGACAGCAGCACCGCACGCACCTCGCCCGGCTCGACCCGGTACCCGCGGATCTTCACCTGGTCGTCCGTGCGGCCCGCGAACTCCACCGTCCCCTCGGCGTTCACCCGCGCCAGGTCACCGGTGCGGTAGAGCCGCTCCCCCGGCCCGCCGAACGGGTCGGGCACGAACCGCTCCGCCGTCAGCGCCGGCCGCCCGAGATACCCGCGGGCGACACCGCGGCCGCCGACGTACAGCTCGCCCACCACGCCCTCCGGGACCGGGAACATGTCACCGTCGAGGACGTACATCGCGACGTTCGGCAGCGCCCGGCCGATCGGGACGACCTCCTCGCGCGGCGGACGGTCGACGGGATGCACGCAGGTGCCGACGGTGGCCTCGGTGGGGCCGTACTCGTTGACCAGCCGCCCCGGCCCGAGCAGCTCCAACCAGCGGCGCGCGGACGCCCCGGGGAACGCCTCGCCCGCCACGAGCACCGTCCGGGCGAGCCCGGCCGACTGGTCCGGCGTCAGCTGGTGGGTGAGCGCGTCGAGGTGGCTCGGGGTCAGCTTGACGAAGTCGAACGGCCCGGCGTCCGCCAGCCGCGCGCCGAGGTCCGCCAGGTCCAGGTCGGGCGGCAGAAGGCAGACCCGCCGTCCCGTGACGAGCGGGGCCCACAGATTCGGCACGACCAGGTCGAACGCCACGGAGGAGAACAGCGGCGCTCCCCCGCCTTCACCGTCCTCACCTTCCTCGCCGCCGATCAGCGCTTCCGCCGCCCAGCCCACGTGGTTGGCCAGCCCGCCGTGGGTGACCTGCACGCCCTTCGGCGCGCCGGTCGATCCGGACGTATAGATCACGTACGCCAGGTCAGCGGGATCGGGACGGGGCGTCCCGGCCACCGGCGCGGCATCGATCGACGGCAGGTCGGCGTCCGTCAGCAGGATCTCGGCGCCCGCGTCGGACAGCACGAGGTCCAGCCGTTCCTGTGGAAGCGCGGAGTCCAGCGGCAAGTAGGCCGCCCCCGCCCGCCACACGCCCAGCAGCGCCGCGACCAGCTCAGGCCCCCGCTCCACGAGCACTCCCACGACCGAGCCGCGCCCGCCGCCCCGGCCGCGCAGGTGCCCGGCGATCCGCCCGGCCCTGGCGTCCAGCTCGGCGTACGACCACGACGTCTCGCCCGCCACCACCGCCACGGCGTCCGGGACGGCCGCGACCCGCTCGGCGAACCGCTCGGGCAGCATCGCCTCGCGCATCGCCCGCCCGGTCCGGTTCCGAGCCGCCGCCCGCTCCCGCTCGCCCGGTGGCAGGAACGCCGGCCGGGCGTCGCCGTCCGGGTCGTCCGCCATCGACTCCAGGACGTCCCGGTACATCGAGGCGAGCCTGCCGGCGGCGGCGCGGCCGAGGACGCGGGTGTTCGCCTTGAGCCCGATGTGACCGGCCAGGGTGGTCACGGCGAGGTCGAACTCGGTGGTACCCGGCGCGATGCTGCTGCCGAGGTCGAAGACGTCGTCGTCCAGCTGGTGGAAGTCGACGTGGTTGAACAGCACGTTGATGAGCCGCTCACCGCCGCCCGCGTCGCGCTGGACGGCCGGCATCGGGTAGTGCCGGTGCGGCCAGAGCGCGGCCTCCCCCTCGAAGACCTCCCGGACGAGCTCGCGCCACGTCCGCGCGCCGCGCCGGAAGGCGAACGGGACGGTGTTGAGATGCATGCCGTAGACCCGGTCCGCGCCCGCCGCCTCCGGCCGCACATGCACGACGAGGCCGCTGGTGAACTCCGGTTCCCGGGCGAGTTGGCTCAATACCTTCAGGTGCGCGGCGGCCAGCACGCTCTTCAGGGAGGCGCGCGACGCGGCGGCCAGTCTCCGCAGGCCCTCTTCCAGATCGTGGAACGGGACGGAGACGCGGTAGTCCTCGCGCGGCGCGTCCGGGTCCGCCCACGCTTCGGGAAGCGTGAAGGCGGGACGGCCGCCGACCACCTCGCGCCAGTAGGCGCGGTCCTCCTCCGACTCCAGCGACCGCAGCTCGGCGGCGATCGAGTCGGCGTACCGGACGGAGGGGCGGGCGTGCGCCCCGGGCCCGCGGCCCGAACGGACGCCCCGGTAGCACTCCAGCAGCTCCATCAGCAGCGAGTGGTAGCTCCAGCCCTCGATGATCGCGTGGAACTCGGTGATCGACAGCCACCAGCCGTCGTCGGTCGCGTGCGCGTGCAGCCGCAGCATCGGCGGCCGCCCCAGGTCGAAGAAGCGGGCGCGCTCGCGCTCGTGGAAGGCGCCGAACGCGCGGCGCAGCGCGGGCCCGTCCAGGCCGCGCAGGTCGTCCTCCTCCACCGGGATCCGCGCGGTGGCGTGGACGAGCTGCATCGGCACCGAGAACGCGGTGAGATCGAACGAGGTCCGGAGCACCTCGTGGCGGTCGGCGACGATCCGCGCGGCCTCCCGCAGCGCCTCCGGATCGAGCGGCCCGTCGTCGCGCACCCGGCAGGAGGCGACGTTGTGGTAGCTGCCCCGGCGATCGTGCGCCAGCATGTCGACGACCATCCCGATCTGGGTCTGCGACATCGGGTAGGCGTCCGCCAGGCCGGGCGGCAGCGCGACCAGGTCCGCCGCCGGGACCAGCGCGAACGGCTCCACCGGCGGGTCCGGCTCGACGGGGGGACGCCCCGTCACCAGCTCGCCCAGGGCCGCCACGGTGCGGAGCTCGAACACGTCCTTGACCGAGACGTCCCAGCCCGCGGCGCGCAGCGCGCCCGCCAGCGCGACCGCGCGGATCGAGTCGCCGCCCAGGTCGAAGAAAGAGTCCTCGACCCCGACCGTCTCGATGCCCAGCACCTCGCGGTAGCCGGCGGCGACCCGCTCCTCGGTGACGGTCCGGGGCGGCACGGGCTCGCCTTCCGCGGCCAGCGCCCGGCGGTCCGGGGCGGGCAGGGCGCGCCGGTCGAGCTTGCCGTTGGCCGTCAACGGCAGCCGGTCCAGCGCGACGAACGCCGCCGGGACCATGTACCCGGGCAACCGGACCGCGCAGTGCTCGCGCAGACCGGCCGTCCCACCGCCGACGACATAGGCCGCCAGCGCCCCGTCCTCCGCGACGACCGCCGCGTCCCGCACCTCCGGATGCGACAGCAGCACCGCCCGCACCTCGCCCGGCTCGACCCGGTACCCGCGGATCTTCACCTGGTCGTCGGCGCGGCCGAGGAACAGCAGGCCGCCGTCCGGCGCCCGGCGGGCGAGGTCGCCGCTGCGGTACAGGCGCGCGCCCGGCGGCCCGAACGGGTCGGGCACGAACCGCTCCGCCGTCAGCGCCGGCCGCCCGAGGTAGCCGCGGGCGAGGCCGGGGCCGCCGACGTGGATCTCTCCCGCGACCCCGTCCGGCACGAGGGTGCCGTGCTCATCGAGCAGGTGGATCCGCAGGTCGTCCAGCGGCCGGCCGATCCGGTCGCCGGTCGCCGGGTCCAGGTCGGCCGGGACGACCCGGTGGAACGCGGCGTGCACGGTCGTCTCGGTGATGCCGTACATGTTCGCCAGCACCGGCCGGTCGAGCCCGGCCCTGTCCGTCCAGGGCGCGAGCGCCGGCGCGTCCAGCCGCTCCCCCGCGAAGATGACCACGCGCAGCGCCGCCGGTGGCCGCGGGTCCCCGGCCGCCGCCGCGGCCACCAGCCCGCCGAACGCCGACGGGGTCTGGTTGAGGACCGTGACCCGGTGCTCCACCAGCAGGTCCAGCAGGTCGCCGGGCGAACGGGTCACCTCGCGCGGGACCATGACCAGTCGGCCGCCGTACAGCAGTGCCCCCCACATCTCCCAGACGGAGACGTCGAAGGCGAAGGAGTGGAACAGCGGCCATACGTCGGTCTCGTCGAAGCCGTAATACCGGCGTCCCACGGCCATCAGCCGCGCGACGCAGTCGTGCGTGACGCAGACGCCCTTGGGCCGCCCTGTGGAGCCCGACGTGTAGATCACGTACATCAGCCCGTCGGGATCGGCGGGCACCTTCGGCGGCACCGCCGGTTGCGCCTCGATCGCGGCCCGCTCCTGCTCGCCGTCCAGCACCGCCATCGCCCGGTTCCCGAACGCGCCGGCATGCGCGCCGTCGGTCACGACGAGCGCCGCACCGGCGTCGCGCAGCATGAACGCGAGCCGTTCGCCGGGGTGGGACGGGTCGAGCGGCAGGTAGGCCGCTCCCGCCTTCAGCACCCCCAGCAGCGCGGGGACCAGGTCGGTCCCCGGTTCCAGGCAGACACCGACGATGTCCTCGGGACCGACGCCGCGCGCCCGCAGACGGTGCGCGATCCGGTTGGCCCGGACGTCCAGCTCTCCGTACGTCAGCTCGGCGCGTCCCGCCACCACCGCAACCGCCTCCGGTGCCGCGGCCGCCCGTTCGGCGAAGATCTCGTGAACGCAGCGCCGCTCCCGCGGCTCCTCCGCCCGCCCCTCCCCGACGATCCGGGCCACCTCGGCGTCCCCGAGCATCGGCAGCCGGGACAGCGGGCGGTCCGGCTCCGCCACGGCCGCGCCCAGCAGCCGGACGTAGTGGTCCATCATCCGCTCGGCGGTGGATGAGTCGAAGAGCGCGGTGGCGTAGTCGAGGCGGCCGGTTAGCGTCCCGCCGGCGCCCTCCTCCACCATCAGCGACAGGTCGCACCGCGCCCGCGTGGCGTCCGGCTCCACCGGCTCCATCCGGACGCCCGGCAGGTCGAAGTCGCTGATCGGCTCGTTCCGCATGAGGAACATGACCTGGAACAGCGGCGTCCGGGACAGGTCGCGCTCGGGTGCCAGCTCGTCCACCAGCCGCGGGAACGGCACCTCCTGGTGATCGAAGGCGGCCAGCACGGTCCCGCGGCCCGCGGCCAGCAGCGCGCCGAACGCCGGATCGCCGTCCCACCGGGCCCGCAGCACCAGGCTGTTGACCACGTAGCCGATCAGCCGCTGCAGTTCGGGTCGGCCGCGTCCCGAGACCACCGTGCCCACCGCGATGTCGCGGGCCCCGGTGTAGCGGGCGAGCAGCGCCTGGAAGGCGGTCAGCAGCACGGTGAACGGCGTGGTGTCGTAGCGGCGGGCCACCTCGCGGACGCCTCGCGCCACCTCGTCCGGCACGGCGAACGAGTGGCGGGCCCCGGCGTGGCTGCGCGTCGCCGGGCGCGGCCGGTCGGTCGGCAGGTCCAGGACGCCCAGCCCGCCGAGGTTCTCCCGCCAGTACGCCAGATGGCGCTCCAGGGCTTCGCCCGCCATGCGATCCCGTTCCCACGCGGCGTAGTCCGCGTACTGGACGGGGAGGGCGTCCAGCGGACCCGGCGCGTCCACCGGCTCCGCCGTGACGAGGCCGGTGTAGAGGGCCTTCACCTCTTCGGCGAAGAGCCGGGTGGACCACGCGTCGCAGGCGATGTGGTGGACGACCACGACCAGGATGCGGTCGTCGGGCGCCAGTTCCAACAGCCGGGCGCGGATCGGCCATTCCCGCTCCAGGTCCATCCCGGTCCGCGACTCGGCCGCGATACGGGCCTTCGCGGCGGCGAGGCGTTCCCCGTCCGGCAGGCCGGACAGGTCCTCGACGGCCGGGTCCGCCCGGCGCGGCGGGTCCACCACCTGGACGGGCTCGCCGTCGAGCGACTCGTAGCGGGTCCGCAGGATCTCGTGACGCGCGAGGAGCCGTTCCCACGTCCGCAGGAAGGCGTCCGTGTCGAGCGGGCCCCGCAGGCGCAGCGCCAGGGGGATCAGGTACTCGTCGCTGCCGGGCTCCAGCCGGTTGAGGAACCACATCTGCAGTTGCCCGGCCGAGAGCCGCAGCGGCGCAGAACGGTCGGCCGGCCGGATCGAGCCCCGCCGTCCGCTGCTCCGGCGGCGGCCCTGAAGCCGCCGCCGGAGCAGTTCCGCGCGTAGATCACCGCGCTCGACGGACCCGCTTTCGCTGGTGCCCATGACCGCACTCCCCTCGGCCCGGTAAGGACCCGAGTGTGCGCCGCGGAGCTATATTCGCCCTATCATCGCGCGGTCTTCACCGCGGTCTCGGGCCCGCCTCCGCCGGTCCCCGCCGGGGACGCGTCCGGCGGCGCGGGGACGGCCGCGGCGGCGTGCGCGCCCGCGTCGTCGCCGGGGAGCCGGCGCAGCCAGCCCGGCATGGCCCAGGTGGCGCGGCCGAGCAGGGTCATGATCGCCGGAAGCAGCACGCCGCGCACGATGGTGGCGTCGAGCAGGATCGCGACCGACATCCCCACGCCGAACATCTTGTACTCGATGGCCGACAGCGTGGTGAAGATCGTGAACACCGCGACCATCACCACCGCCGCGCTGGTCACCACCCCGGCGCTGCCGGCGATGCCGCCGACGATCGAGTCGCGGTGCGCGGCGCCGCCGAGGCGCCGCTCGCGGATCCGGCTGAGGATGAAGATGTGGTAGTCCATGCTCAGCCCGAACAGCATGACGAACATGAACAGCGGCAGCCAGCTCAGCACCGCGCCGTAGGAGGTGAAGTCGAGCACCGAGGTGAGATGGCCGTCCTGGAAGACCCAGGTCACCACCCCGTAGGCGGCGCCGACCGACAGCAGGTTCAGCGCGATCGACACCAGCGGGATCGCCACCGACCGGAACGCCGCGAGCAGCAGCACGAACGCCAGCGCGAGCACGAACGCGAACACGATCGGCGTGCGGCCGTGCAGCCGGGCCGCGAAGTCGTGCGGACCGGCGGTCGTGCCGGTGACCGCGTAGTGGATCCCGTCCACCTTGCCGAGCGTCGCCGGCAGCGCCTTGTCCCGGAGCACCTCCAGCGCCCGCGTGGACGCGGCGTCCGACCCCGAGCCCGCCAGCGGCACGTTCACCACCAGCACCTTCCCCACCTGGTCGACCTGGATCGGCTCGCCCAGCGCGCCGCCGCTCGCCGCGACCTCCCGGTGCAGCCCGTCGACGGCCTTCGCCACCGCCGGGTCGTGCGCCCGGTCGCCCCAGACGACGACCTCGGCCGGGGAGGGCCCGCCCGGGAACTCCTCCTGGATGCGCGCCGCCGCGTCGACCGTCGCGTTGCTGCGCGGCAGGTCGTTGGTGAGCGCCGGGTCCTGCAACCGCATGCTGAACGCGGGGATCGCCAGCAGGCCCAGCAGCACCGCCGCGACGCCGCCGAGCAGCACCGGCCGCCGGACCACCGCGCGGGCGATCGCCGCCCAGACCCGGGACTCGCCGGCGGCCGTGCGGCGCTCGCCGAGCCACGGGATCCGGCCCCGGTCCACCCAGCGGCCCAGCGCGGCCAGCAGCGCCGGCAGCACCGTCACCGAGCCGACCACGGTGAGGCCGACCACCAGGAGTGTGCCGACCGCCATGCCGCGGAAGACGTCGATGCCGGTGACGAACAGCCCGGACAGGCAGAGCATCACCGTGACGCCCGACATCACGACCGCGCGGCCCGAGGTGCGGGCGGTGATCCGCAGCGCCTCCCCCACCGTCCGCCCCGCGGCCCGCTCCTCGCGCTCGCGGCGCAGGTAGAACAGGGAGTAGTCGATGCCGACCGCCATGCCGATCAGCAGCACCATCGAGGCCACGGTGCTGTTGATCGGCATGAACTGCTTGATGACCTGGACCAGGCTGACGGTGGCGACCACCGCCGACAGCGACAGCAGGACGGGGATCCCGGCGGCGATCAGCGCGCCGAAGACCACCACGAGGATGAGCAGGGTGAGCGGCAGCGACAGCATCTCCGAGCGCTGGTAGTCCCGGCCGTAGACCTCGTCGGTCGCCTTGGCGATGCTGCGGTCGCCGGCCTGCGCGATCCGCACGTCCGGGTACTTGCCGCGGACCGAGTCGACGGCCTTCTTCGACGCGTCGAACCTGGCGTCCTTCTCGTCGTCGGTGCCCGTCATCTCGAAGACGACCAGGCCCGCCCTCCCGTCGGCGGAGATCAGCCGCTTGCCCGAGCCCGGGTCCAGCGGCGACAGGACCCCCGACACGGGTGTGGTCTTCAGCGCCGCGACCAGGTCCTGGGTCGCCTGCCGCAGCTTCGGATCGGAGGCGAACGCCCCGCCCGGCGTCCTCTCCTGGACGAGCACGTTCTCGCGCGCCGCTCCGTCCACGTCCTGCTCGTTCAGGATCCGCTGCCCGCGCCCGGCCTCACCGGGCCCGGTGGTGTGCGCCTGGTCGCCGGTGACCAGGCCGCTGAGCACGAACGCGATCACGACGAGGCCGAACCATGCGGCGATGACCGGCCACTTGTGCCGCGCCGACCATGCCACGACCCGTTCCACCACCGGCGGCCGCACCGGCTTCGCGCCAGAGGCGGGAGCAGGCTCGGGCTTGGACGGAGCGGGCTCGGGTTCGGAAGCGGTGGTCGGTTCGGCGGCGTCTTCCGCGACGGTCTCGGCCGCGGGCTCGCGGGACGGCTCGGGGACGGTCCCGGAGCCGGGTCCGCTCTCCGCGGCGGCTCCTGCCTCGGAGCCGGGATCGGCCTCTGAGCCGGGTCCGGCCGCCGGTGGCGGGGCCGGCCTTCCGGGCGCCGCGTCGGCGTCCCCGGACGGTGCGGGGGGATTCTCGGACATGCTCGTCTCTCCTCGGTCAGCTCTTCGACGTCCGCGCGGTACGGAGCCCGCGCGGCGGATCACGCCGCCATGACCCGCGCGGTCGCCTGGACCTGGCCGGCCCAGACGGTGACCGACCGGCACGCCAGGCCGACCTCGGCCACCCAGAAGCGGTCCAGCAGGACGGCCGGGCGGGCGGGGACGGACCGCTGCCGCCTGCGGAACACCACCTCGACGGCGTCCGTGCTCAGCGGGATCTGCCCCCAGGCCAGTGACCAGGGGCGCCCGAGCCTGCGGCCGCGGCGGGCCCCGCGCAGCAGGGCGGGGCCCATGACCGCGGCGACCGAGACGTCCTCGAAACCGGCCCCGGAGTAGACCTCCAGGGCGGGGCGCCGCCCGGTTCCCCGGGCGATGCGCAGCAGCCAGCCGCTCAGCGGGAGAGAGAGTTCATGTGGATCGGAGTCGCCGGCACCGTCGCTGATCGACTTGCCATTGAGCAGCATGAGCTGCTCTCCTTTCCATGGAGGCGCGTTCTCTGCGGCCCCCGCCCGCGGGCGGGGGGTGATGCGTCTTCCATTGCTGGGTCGCCGAGTTGCCGCTCGGCGGCCCAGATCACGCGAGGGCCGTTACTCGACCTCCTTGAGGATGCGTTCCAGCGATTCCACCCGGGCGCCGATGTCGGCGAGCTGGACGGCGATCTCGCGGAGCTGGAGCTCGGTGTTCTCCTGGAGGAGCAGGGCGGTCTCGGCCAGCCTGCGGTGGTCCTGGTCGCGGTCGGCCTCCGCCCTGGCCCGCCTCACGCCCGCGTACTGCCGGATGCCCACCGTGATCACGGTGGTGAGCAGGACGAACACGCCGACGACCGAGACGACGTCCTCGAGGATCCACGAGTCACCCATCGCGGGGCTCCTTCCGCGCGTCCCCGGCGTCCCCGTCGCGCGGCGCCAGCGTCTCGGCCGCCGCCGCGCAGGCCTCCGGGGTGAGGTTCAGCGCGAAGGGCGCGACCTCGTAGTACTTCATCGCCTTCCCGTCCTCCGACAACTCGAGGGTGGCCGTCACCAGCCCGACCGCTTCCAGCTTGCGCAGGTGGACCTGCAAGAGGGCCCGGCTGATGCCCAGGTCCCGGGCCAACTGGCTCACATAGTTCCGTTGCTTCGACAGGACCGCGATCACCCGTATCCGGTGCGGATTGGCGAGCGTCGCCAGCACCTTCACCAGGTCGTCTCCCGTCAGATCCCCGATGCCCATGTCAACCTCTTGCACATGCCAACAAACATTAGCGGGTGGCGTGCGGAGGGGCCAGGTCTCCCGGGACGAACCAGGGTCCCCCTGAGGAAAATCAGGGGGACCCTGAGACGCGCGGCCGCCCCGGCCTCGGCTCAGGGGGACGCGTGCCCGCCGGTCACCGGCCGTGCAGCCTCCGCAGGTACTCGTAGTTGCCGGGCAGCGACTCCACCAGCTCCCGCTGCACCTGCTTGACCTGGCCGAACAGCGGCAGAGCGCCCTTGATGGACTCGGGCTTGTGCGCCAGCAGCGGCAGCGGGTGGTCGGGGGTCACGCCGAGCCCCGCGAAGATGCAGTAGTAGCTGCCGTTGGTCCAGAAGTTGCGGAACTCGGCCTCGAAGTTCCCGTAGTAGGTGCCCTCGTCGGTCACCGGCGGGTTGACCGGCAGCCCCGCCTTGTACATCTCGACCTTCCGCCGGATGTTCTCCGGCAGGTGGATGTCCTTGGTCGCCCGCCAGAACGGGGTGTCGACGCGCGGCGACAGGAAGAAGTGCGCCTGGATGAAGTCGCGGGTGTCGTCGAACATGACCGCGATCTCCTCGTTGAACGAGTCGATGAGGGCCTGGTCGAACCCGGTGTCCGGGAAGTGCTTGACCAGCTGGTAGATCGCCGCGGTGATGAAGTAGATCCCGGTGGACTCCAGCGGCTCCAGGAAGAACGAGGACAGCCCGATGCCGACGCAGTTCTTGACCCAGGTGCGCTCGTTCCGGCCGACCCGGAAGCTCACCTGGTTCAGGGGCGTGGTCTCCGGGTCCAGGTTCCACATCGCGCAGAACTCGGCGGTCGCGTCCTCGCGGGACTGGAACCTGCTGGAGAAGACGTAGCCGGTGCCGAAGCGGCCCAGCATCGGGATCTTCCAGGCCCAGCCGCTGCTCATCGCGATGGCCGAGGTGTAGGGCTCCACGCCGTGCGCCTCGTCGTCGTGCGGCACCTGGGCCGCCACCGCGCCGTCGCACGGCAGATGGTCGCCCATGTCGAGGAACGGCTCGCCCATCGCCTTGTTCATCAGCAGGCTGCGGAAGCCCGAGCAGTCGATGAACAGCTGCCCCTCCAGCCGCTTGCCGCCCTTGGTGGTCAGCGCGGTGACGAAGCCGCGCTCGTCCTTCTCGACGTCCTCGAGCTGGTCCTCGACGTGGATCACGCCTTGCTTGCCGGTGGCGAACCTGCGCAGGAAGTCGGCCACCAGGTGGGCGTCGAAGTGCCAGGCGTACCGGGTCGCCGGACGGCCCTCCGCGTCGCGCGGGGCGCGCTTGGCGTCCATGATGGCCGGTTCCCGGAAGCAGGCGTAGTCGAACGGCTCGTCGGTCCGGCCGTGGTGGCGCTCGTTGTACCAGTAGTGCGACAGCGGGATCTGGTCGTGGTCGGGCAGCAGCCCGAACGGGTGGTAGAAGTGGTCGCTGCCGTGCCCGTCCTCGCGGGCGACCGGGCTGGACTCCCCCGGCGTGCGCCAGTTGACGAACTTCACCGCCATCTTGAACGCGGCGTTGCACTCGGGCATCCACTCCTCCTCCGGGAGCCCGAGGTAGTCGAAGAAGGTCTTCTGCAGGTTCGGCACGGTGGCCTCCCCCACGCCGATCCTGGGGATGCCCGGGGCCTCCAGCACGGTGATCCGCGCGGTGCCCTGCAGGGCCTTGCCGAGGTAGGAGGCGGTCATCCAGCCGGCCGTGCCGCCGCCGAGGATGACCACGCTGTCGATCTTGGTGTCGTGCATGAGGTGTCCCCTAGTGAGAGTGCGTTCGCGGGTGCGGCCCCGCCGCCCCGGTGTCCCGGGCGGCCCCGGCCAGGTGCGCGGCCAGCGCCGCGACGCTGTCGTGGTCCCACACCAGCGTGGGATCGACCAGGAGCCCGAAGGCGTCCTCGATGTCGCCGCAGATGGAGAAGGCGTAGACCGAGTCCAGTCCGTAGGAGGTCAGCGGGGCGTCGTCGTCGATTTCCGCCGGCTCCCGCTCCAGGTAGTAGGCGACCCGGCCCGCGAGCCAGGTCCGCAGCCGGTCGGCCGACGGCGCTTCCGGCGCGGCGGCGTCCCCAGGCGCGACGGCGTCCCCCGGCGGGACGGTGTCGATGGTCGGTTCGGTCATGGGCATTCCTCCGTCAGGGGTGGGTGCGGAACGGGTCCGACGCGGCCCGGCTAGCCGGGGATCCCGCGGCCGGTCAGGTCGAGGAGCCGCCGCTCGTCGTGGCGGCGGCGGGCCAGGCGGAACATGGCCTCCTCCAGGTCCCGCCGCTCCGGCTCGGTGAGGACGCCGGGGCCGCCGAGCCGGCGGTCGAGCCGGTCGAGGGCGGCCGGCAGCCAGCGCTCGTCGATGTCGCCGAGCCCGTCCCCGCCGTACCGCCCCACGCCCAGGCAGGCGGCGGCCGCGAGGACGACGGCGTAGCGGCCCGCCAGCGCGTACGCCTCCGGGCGGGCGTCGATGGTGAGGTCGCGCGGGCGCAGCTCCGCGCAGTCGCGGCGGAGCCGGTCCAGCTCGTCGCGGAAGCGGGCGGCGAAGCGGCCCGGCAGGCCGTCCGCGCCGCTCTCGGCGATCTCCACCAGCGTGCCGCTCAGCCCGTCCGCGCGCGGCGCCCCCGGCAGCAGCGCGCCGAAGTCCAGCGGTTCCAGGTCGCCGCCCAGCCGGAACAGCGCGGCGGGCGCCGCCCCGCCCTCGAACCAGGCGCGCCGCGCCAGCCGGGGCAGCTGCGGCAGGATCGTCACCTGGCAGGCGGCCCGGGACACGTGCGCGAACCCGGCCGGGGCGAGGTCGCGGGCCAGCTTCTGGAAGACCCCGTACGGGCCCTCGCGCAGGTACGACTGGGCGCCGAGCACCGTCCCCAGCCCGTCCATGGCGTCCATGAGCAGCCGCGAGACCAGGTACTTCACGGCCGGCGCCGACACCCCGGTCTCGCCGGGCAGCACGTGCAGCGACCGGGTCACCACCGTGCCGAACGCGTCGGCGGCCAGCAGGTCGGCCTGGGCCCGCCCGATCACGGCCCGGACGTAGGGCAGGTCGGCGACGGCGCCGCCGTAGAGCCGCCGGTCGAGCGCGCAGGCCAGCGCGGCGCGCAGCCCGGTGTCGACGATCCCGACGCACATGGCGGGCAGCGCGCTGCGGGTGAGCTGGAACGAGCTGAGCGCGGTCTCGATCCCGCGGCCAGGCTCGCCCAGCAGCGCGTCGCCGGGCACCGGGCAGCCGCGGAACTCGGCGCCGCCGAGCTGCACCCCGCGCATGCCGGAGCTCGGAAACCGCGGCAGATGGCGCAGGGCGCCGTCCGGGACCGCCGACGCGGGCACCAGGAACTGCGAGTGGCTTCGGCTGCCGGGGTCCGGCCGGGTCCTGGCGAAGATCACCATGGCGTCCGCGCGGCGCAGGTTGGTGACCACCTCCTTGCGGCCGTCCAGCCGCCAGCCCGAGCCCGCGCGGACGGCGGCGAACTCGGCGCGGGAGAAGTCGTTGCCGTGCGCCAGCTCGTGGTAGACCGAGGCGATCTTGCGGTTGGCCAGCAGCAGGCCGGCGGCCTCGCGCCGCTGCCGCGCGTCGCCCGCGCTCCAGACGTTGACCGACGCGATGAACGAGCTGGCACCGTAGCCGAGCCCAAGGCAGGGGTCGCGGCGCCAGACGGTCCGCATCACCTCGACGAGCCGGTCGAGCTGCCGGAACCTGCCGCCGAGCTCGGCGGGAACGAACTCGGCGTTCAGGCCGTAGTCGTCCAGGACGCCCTCGGACTCGGCGTGCATCTCCTCGCGCTCGTCGGCCTCCAGCAGCGCGCCGAAGCCGGTGGGGTTGCCGGCCTCCCAGGGGTCGCCGAGCAGCTTGTCGAGCAGGTCCGCGTCCGTCCCGGGACCGGCGGTCGAAGTGGTCACGTCCGTTCTCCGTCCTGGTCGCCGCGGAAGGGCGACAGCGGCCGCCCCTCCGCGACCGCCCGGGCGAGCAGCCCGGCGATCCGTTCGTCGTCCGCCGGGTCGGAGCCCGGGCCGCGGCCCAGCCCGTCCAGCAGGTGCCGGAGGGCGACCCGCAGCCACAGCGCGCCGTCCGCGGACCCGCCCGCGGCGCCCGCGGCCCACAGGTGCAGGCAGGACGCGGCGGCGAAGCACAGCTCGTAGTCGGCGGCGACCTCGAACGCCCCGATGTCGGGACGGGCGGACGGGCGGATCGCCGCCATGCGCCCGTGCACCGCGTCGATGGCGGTGAGCACGTCGCACACCAGCGGCTCCGCGCCGTCCAAAGCCAGCCCCTCCACCGCCGGCCGCAGCCCTTGGACGACGCTGCAGCCCGTCCGCGACACCAGCGACAGCCGCGCCCACTCCAGCTCCCCGGGCGGCGTGCCCGCGCGGGCCGTCGCGGCCAGGCCCGCGGCGTCGCGGATCCCGGCCGCGTGGCCGCGGACCAGCCGGGGGAACTGGTTGATCAGCGCGTTGCGCGCCACGACCGTGCTGCCGTCGAAGATGCCGACCACCCGGTGGTCGCGTTGGAGCTTCTGGAACGCGCCGGAGGCGTACTCGCGGGTGAGGAAGGCCCGCGAGCCGAGCAGCTCGGCCAGTTCACCCAGCATCCGGTCGGTCAGCGTGGGCGCCAGCGCCTTCACCACGGCGGAGACCACGCTCATCTCCCCGGTGAGCCCGTGCACGGCCCGCGCCCCCACGATCCCGGCGGCTTCGACGGCGGCCAGCGCACCCGCGGCACGGGCGAGGACGGCGCGGACGTTGTAGCGCTCGATCAGGGGCCGGTCCTGGATGAGCCGCTCGCCCGCGAACCGGACCGCAAGCCGCAGGCCGTGCTCGGCCGCGCCCGCCGACAGCGACGCGCAGATGGTCCGGGTGAGCTGGAGCCCGAGCAGCGCCGTCTCGGCCCCGCCTCCCTCCCGCCCCACCAGCGCGGACGCGGGGACGCGGGCGCCCTCGAAGGCGATGCCGCTGATGTCGGCGCCGCGGATCCCGTGCGTGCGGGCCTTGGGCAGCGGCCGGTAGGAGCCGGCGGGCAGCTCGGCCTTGTCCACCAGGAAGAAGCTGTGGCCGCGCGGCCCGCCCGCCTCGTCCGTGCGGGCCAGGACGCACAGGTGGCCGCCGGCCGTCGCGTTGTTGATCGGCCATTTGACGCCGTCGAGCCGGTACCCGCCGCCGGACGCCCGGGCCGACACCTCGCCCGCCAGCAGGTCGGCTCCGTGACCGGGCTCGGTCAGCGCCCAGCTCACCCGCGCGCCGTCCCGGATCCGGGCGCCGAGCCGCCGGGCCTGCCCGGGGTCGCCGGCGACCCAGACCGGCATCGCGCCGAGGTAGGTCTTGCCGTGCGCCACCGCGACCGTCAGGTCGCGGAGGGCGACGGTCCGCAGCAGGTGGAAGAGCAGCTCGTGGTCGTCGAGGCGCCCGCCGGCCTCGGCCGGGACGTAGTAGGCGGGCAGGCCGAACGCGTCGAGCAGGGCGCAGGCGTCGGCGGGGAGCTCCTCAGCGCGGTCCAGCTCCCCCGACCGTTCGGCGGAGAACACGTCGGGCCGCGCGTCGAGGAGGGCCTCCAGCTCGCCGGCGGGACCGGTCCCCGGCCGGGTGGCCGCGGTCGCGCCGGTCGCGCCGGTCGCGCCGGTCACGGCGCGTCACCGGCGCCGACGAGCGGGCGGCCCGGCATCCGCCGCACGGCCGGTTCCAGCTCGGCGTGCAGCACCGCGACGTCGCCGTCCAGGAACCGCGCCCGCATCTCGCCCCGCCGGATCTTGCCGCTGGTGGTCCGGCGCACCGCGCCGCGGCGGACGAGCACGACGTTCCCGGCGGGGATGCCGAGCGTGGTGGCCAGCCGCCGGGACACCGCCCGCGCGATCCCGGGCAGGTCGGCGGCGGCGGTCCGCGGGGCCACCTCGTGCAGCAGCACCACCCGCTCGTCCGGGGCCCGCACCGCGAACGCGGCGCCGACCAGCCCGGACAGGGCCGGGTGGGCGTCCCGGGCGATCTGCTCCAGGTCCTGCGGGAACAGGTTGCGGCCGTGCACGATGAGGATCTCGCGGAGCCGGCCGGTGATGTAGAGCTCGCCGTCCCGCAGGAGGCCGAGGTCGCCGGTGCGCAGCCACCGGCCGCCCTCGCCGTCGATCCCGGCGGCGAACACGTCGGCGCTCTCCCGCGGGCGCCCCCAGTACCCGCGCCCGACGCTGGCGCCGCTCAGCCAGATCTCGCCGGTCTCGCCGTCGGGCAGCGCGCGCCGCGTCCGCGGGTCGACGACGCGCACGTCCAGTCCGGCGACCGTCCCGCAGCCGACGACCTCCCGTCCGTCCATGGTGCGCACGACCGGTTCCGCGGTCCGCAGCGACACGAACACCGTCGCCTCGGCGAGGCCGTAGCCGGGGCTCATCGTCTCGGGGCGGAACCCGGCCCGGGCGAAGCGCTCGGTGAACGCCCGCATGGCGGGCGCGTGGATCGGCTCCGAGCCGTTCCACATGTAGCGCAGCCGGGACAGGTCCAGCTCCGCCAGGTGCTCGTCGGTGACCAGGCGGGCGCAGCGCTCGAAGGCGAAGCTGGGCGCGGCGGTGGCGGTGACGCCGTGCCGGTCGATCATGCGCAGCCACTCGACCGGGCGCTTGAGGAAGCCCACCGGCGACATCAGCACGCACGTGCCGCCGATCGCGAGGGCGGTGCTCAGCAGCACGAACAGGCCCATGTCGTGGTGCAGCGGGATCCAGCCGCCGAGCCGGTCGGCGGACCCGAGCCCGCCCGCGACCCGCAGCGCCTCGACGTTGGCGAGGATGTTGCCGTGCGTCAGCATGACGCCCTTGGGGTCGCCCGTGGACCCGGAGGTGTACTGCAGGACGGCCAGGTCGTCGCGGTCCGGCCCGGCTCCGGGGTCGGCCCCCTCCCCCTCGGCCAGGCCCGCGACGGCGACGGCGGCGAGCCCGTCCAGGCCGGTCTCGCCGATCCACTCCCGCGTGGCGCCGACGTCCCGCTCGTCGGCCAGGACCAGCGACGCGCCGCAGTCGCGGGCGATGCCGGCGACGCGCTCCCGCGCCTCCCGCCGGCCGTCCAGGGCCGGGACGGGCACCGCGACCATCCCGGCCATGAGGCAGCCGAGATAGCACTCGACGAACTCCGGACCGGTGGGGAGGGCGAGCATCACCCGCGAGCCCGGGGCCGTCCGGTCGCGCAGCCGCCGCGCGACCGACAGCGCCCGCCGCCGCAGGTCGCGGTAGGTCAGCACGGTGTCCGGCCCCTGGCCCGGCTCGCGGGCGAACACGAAGGCGGGCTTGCCGGGCGTCGCCGCGGCGCGCTCGCCGAACGCCTCCGCGAGGGTGCGGCAGTCGGGCAGTGGCGTGGTCATCGTCGGCTCTCCCTGGTGTCGGTGTCGGCCAGCGTCACCCGGCGGGCCGCGCTCTCGGGCCCGAGCGCCGCCCGCGCCTGCGCCCGCCGCCGCGCCTCGGCGTTGCGCCACGCGACCGCGAGGACCTGGCCGAGCATGAGATCGAGGCGGTCGCGGGTCTCCGGCCGCGCGGGCTCCCCGTCCGGCCGCAGCGCGGCGGTCGCGCTGGTGAGCGTCACGCCGAGCGGCGTCGGCCAGCCGCGCAGCGCGTGCGCGATCGTGCGGAGCGTCGCGAGCGTCGAGGCGGCCCCCTGGTCGCCGAGCGCCAGGGCCACGCAGCCGATGGACCTGTCCTGCAGGAACGGCTGGCGTTCCTGCGACAGGTCGTTGACGTAGTCGAGCGCGTTCTTCAGCAGCCCCGAGACCGTGCCGTGGTACGCCGGGGAGATCAGCACGATCCCGTCGGCCCACGCCAGCTCGTACAGGTAGCGGGTCAGCTGGGCGTGCCGCCCGCTGAGCCCCGGCCGGTAGTGCGGGAACTCCAGGTCCTCGCCGGTGAAGACCGTCGTGGTGGCCCCGCGGCACCGGCGCGCGCACCACGCCGCGATCCGGTCCGCCTTGGACCCCGCGTGCAGGGTCCCGCTGAGGAACACCAGATGGGGCGCCGTCGCCGCCATCGCCGTCTCCCTTCCTCTCATGTCCTCACCCGACCCGCTCTCCGGTCCCGGGTCCGAGGAGGTCGATCTCGCGGAGCCGCTCCTCCGCGGTGTGCTCGACGCGCCCCATGGCGAGCCGCAGGATCGGCGGCGCCATGAGCGAGGTCGCGACCGCGACGAGGATCACGATCGTGAACGTCTCGGCGCTCAGCACGCCGAGGCTGAGCCCGGCCATCGCGACGACCACCTCGATGACGCCGCGGGCGTTCATGCCGGCGCCGAGCGCGAGCGCCTCCCAGCGGCCGAGCCGCCCCAGCCGCGCCCCGAGGTAGGCTCCGCCGAACTTGCCGAGCACCGCGACCAGCAGCACCGCCGTCCCGGTGGCCAGCACCTGCGGCCGCGCCAGCGCGGTGAGGTCGACCCGCAGACCGACGGTGGCGAAGAACACCGGGGCCAGCACGCCGAGCACCACCGTCCGCAGCGGCGCCAGCGCGGCGGGCCCGACCGCGCCGCAGGTGCCGATGACGATGCCCATGACGAACGACCCGAAGATCGCCTCAAGCCCCATCGCCTGGGTCGCCGCCGCCCCGCCGAGCATCAGCGCGGTGGCCGCCGCGACGGTCACGCCGGGCCCGGCCGCGGCGGCCCGGCCCATGACCCACCGCACGAGCGGCCGGCCGGGCAGCGCGGCGAACGCCACGACCGCGGCGAGGTAGAGCAGGGAGAGCCCGAGCCGGCCGCCGTCCAGATGCGACACCGCCAGCGCGGAGACGATCGACAGCAACAGCCAGCCGACGATGTCGTCCACGATCCCGGCGGCCAGGGTGAGCTGCCCGATGTTGCGGTGCAGCAGGTTCATGTCGGTCAGCGTCTTGGCGATGACCGGGATGGCGCTCACGCACATGGCCACGCCCAGGAACAGCGCGAAGACCGTCCGGTCGGCGGTCGCGGGCAGCAGCGAGCCCGGGACGAGGTATCCGGTGCCGATGCCGAGCGCGAGCGGGACGGCCAGGCCGGTGACGCTGATCTGCACGGCGGTGCGCCCGCGCCGCCGCACCATGCCGAGGTCCAGCCGGCCGCCGGTGATGCCGACCAGGAGCAGCACGCCGATCTGGCCGAACGCGTCCAGCATGTGCATCTGCTCGGGCCGCTGCGGCAGCAGCCAGCCGGACAGGTCCGGGGCCAGGTGGCCGAGCAGCGACGGGCCGAGCAGCAGGCCGACCAGCAGTTCCCCGACGAGCGCGGGCATGCCGACCCGGGCCGCGCCGCGGCCGAGCAGCAGCGCGAGCCCGAGCAGGAGGAAGACCTGGAGCAGGAAGACCAGGAGCTGGTGCGGGGGCACCGGAGGGACGGGACTGGCGGCGAGAGGCATGGAGGTCTCCACAGAGCGGCCGATCGGGAGGGACGCCGGGCACCTACTGTCCGTAACCACCCCACTCGACCAGGAGGCGCCGCCGCTCCTGCGGGGTGAGCACGTCGACCTCCCGCACCGGGCGGTCCGGCTCGGCGGCGACGGCCTCCAGCAGGCGGGTCAGCCGCGCCATCAGCCGCTCGATCTCCGGCCGTCCGAACGCGTCGGAGCGGTAGCCCAGCCACAGCCGGAGCCGGGGGCCGGGGATCGCGATGAGGCGCAGCGGGTAGTGGGTGCCCTCGTCGACCTCCAGGCCGGCGAGCCGCACCTCGCGCAGCGGCGTGTCCAGGGCCGCGACGTCGAGCGGGTAGTTGACGCACACCATCGTGCTGTCGAACCGCGCGCCCTCGCCCGCCCGCCGCTGGATCTCGGCGAGCCCGAGATGGTGGTGCGGGATGAGGCGGACCTGCTCGTCCTGCAGGCGGGTCAGGAACCCGCGCACGGTCTCCCCGTCGCGCGGCGCGACGCGGACCGGCACCAGGTTGGTGAACAGCCCGACCATCCGCTCGATCCCGGGCAGCTCGGGCGGGCGGCCGGACACCGAGCCGCCGAACACCACGTCGTCGCGGCCGGTCGCGTGCGAGAGCAGCAGCCCCCAGGCGCCCTGGACGACGGTGTTGAGGGTGAGTCCGCTGCGGCGCGCCCAGGCGGTCAGCCGCTCGGTGGAGTCCTCGGCCAGGCCGTCCTGGACCTGCTCCTGGGGCGCGGACGGCAGGTCCTCGACGGCGGGGGCGACGAGCGTGGGCCCGGCGAGGCCCTCCAGCGCCTGCGTCCACGCGTCCCGCGCGGCGCGCTCGTCCTGGGCGGCGAGCCATTCCAGGTACCGGCCGTAACGGGTCACGCGGGGCAGGCCGGTGTCGTCGCCGTCCTGCTCGTACAGCGTGAACAGCTCCTCCAGCAGGACCGGGGTGGACCAGCCGTCCCACAGGATGTGGTGGATGGTGAGCACGAGCCGGTACCGCTCGGGCGCCAGTTTGAGCAGCAGGAACCGCAGCAGCGGGGGGCGCGCCATGTCGAAGCGGCGGACCCGCTCCTGCCCGGCCAGCCGGAGCGCCTCGTCCGCCGCGGCGGCCTCGCCCAGCGCGGTGAGGTCGACGTCGGTCCAGGGCGGCGCCATCGCGCCGCACAGCACCTGGACGGGGCGCGGCAGCCCGTCGTGGCGGAAGGCCGCGCGCAGGTTCACGTGCCGGGCGAGGACGGCCCCGGCGGCCCGCCGCAGCGCCGCCGCGTCGAGCGGGCCGTCGAGATCGAACCGCAGCTGGGCGGTGTAGACGTCCACCTCGCGCTCGGTGATGAGGGCGTGGGACAGCAGCCCCTCCTGCATCGGCGCCAGCGGCAGGACGTCCACCAGCCCGGGATGCGCGGCTTCGAGCTCCTCGATCTGGGCCTGGTCCAGGCCGGTCGCGGGCAGGTCGGACGGCGTCCGCCCGCCGCCGCCGTGCACGGCCAGACCGCGCAGCGCCGCCTCCCACAGGTCGGCGAGCCCGGCCACCTCGTCCTCCCCGAGCAGGCCCGGGGCCCAGGTCACGGTGGCCTCAAGTTCGGGGCCTTCCGTGTCCGGCCGGTCGTGGGCGATGACGTCGAACGCGAGGACGTGGGTGAGCGGCATCCGCGGATCGGCGCCGCCCGCCACCGCCACGGGACTCCAGTCGCCGTCCCGCGCGAGGTCGAAGCGGCCGAGGTAGTTGAACGCGATCTGCGGCGCGTTGTACTTGGCGAGGCGGGGGCCGGTGTCGGCGTTGAGGTGGCGCAGCAGGCCGTAGCCCAGGCCGTGGTCGGGTGCGGCGCGCATCTGCTCCTTGACCCGCTTCAGCGCCGCTCCGGCGCCGGGGCCTCCCGCGACGACCTCGTCCCAGGCGACGCCGCCGGGGTCGAGGTGCACCGGGTGGTTGCTGGTGAACCAGCCGACCGTGCGGGACAGGTCCGCGCCGGGCACCACGCCCTCCTCCCGGCCGTGGCCCTCCACCTCCAGCAGCACGCCAGGAGAGCCGGCGCGCCCGCGCCATTCGCGGATCGCCAGCGCCAGGGCGGTCAGCAGCACGTCCGCCGTCCCCGCCCGGTACGCCGCGGGGACGACCGCCAGCAGCGGCGCGCTCACCTCGGCGGGCAGGCGCAGCCGGAGCCGTCCGGCGTCGCCGGCGCGGTCGGCGGCCTGGTCGAGCGGCCGGGCGGCGAGCGGCGGGTCCGGCCGGTCCAGGACGCGCGTCCAGTGGTCCAGCTCGTCCGCGCGGCCGGGCGCCGCGGCGGCCTCGGTCAATCGGCGCGCCCAGCGCCGCAGCGAGGTCGGGACCGGCGGCGGTTCGCCGCCGTCGAACGCCGTGGCCAGGTCGGGCAGCAGGATCCGCCAGGAGACCCCGTCGACGGCCAGATGGTGGACGAGCAGCAGGAGCCGTCCGGGCTCCCGGGGGCCCGCGTCGAACCACACGGCCTGGAGCATCACGCCCTCGCGCGGGACGAGGCGGTCCCGCGCGGCGAGCGACTCCGCGGCGATGACCGCGTCGGTCTCCTCGCCGGTCAGCCCGGCGACGTCGACGCGCATGAGGGGGACGGCGGCGCCCGGTCCGGACGGCGGCCGGACCGCCGGTCCCCCGTCCGGGCCCAGTTCCAGGCGGAGCGCGTCGTGGTGATCGACCAGGGTCCGCAGCGCCGCCGCGAGCCTCTCGCGGCCGAGCCCCGCGGGCGCGCGGACCAGGACCGACTGGTGGAACCCGTCGATCTCGTCCGCCGTCTCCAGCAGCCACCGCACGACCGGGGTGGGCGGGACGGGCCCGAGGCGCTCCTCCGGCGGCTCGGCCTCCGCGGCGTCACCCGTGCGGGCGGCCGCCGCGAGGGCCGCGGCGGTCCGGTGCTCGAACACCTCCCGCGAGGAGATCCGCAGCCCGGCGGCGTGGGCCCGCGACACCAGCTGCAGCGCCACGATGCTGTCCCCGCCGAGGTCGAAGAACGAGTCCTCGGCCCCGACCGCCTCCAGGCCGAGCACCTCGGCGAACAGCCCGCACAGCAGCCGTTCGGCGGGCGTGCGCGGCGCCCGGCCGGGCGCCGGCGCGGCGAAGTCGGGCTTCGGCAGGGCCCGCCGGTCCACCTTGCCGTTGGGCGTGAGGGGCAGCTCGTCGAGGACGACGACGGCGGCGGGGACCATGAAGTCCGGCAGCGCGCGGGCGGCGAACTCGCGCAGCTCCGCGGGCCGCACGTCCCGCCCCGGCTCGGGCACGGCGTAGGCGGCCAGCCGCTTGTCGCCCGGCCGGTCCTCCCGGGCCACGACGGCGGCGGCGCGGACGGCGGGATGCCCGGTCAGCACCGTCTCGATCTCGCTCGGCTCGATCCGGAACCCGCGGACCTTGACCTGGTCGTCGGTGCGGCCCAGGTACTCCAGGCTCCCGTCGGGCCGCCAGCGCACCAGGTCGCCGGTCCGGTACATGCGCCCGCCGGGCGCCCCGAACGGGCAGGGCAGGAAGCGGTCCGCGGTCAGCGCGGGCTTGCGCAGGTAGCCGCGGGCCAGGCCGTCCCCGGTGATGTACAGCTCCCCCGGCACGCCCGGCGGCAGCAGCCGCAGGCCCGGGTCCAGCACGTACACCCGCGTGTTGGAGACGGGGCGGCCGATCGGGGGCCGCTCGCGGCCGGTGAGCGGGTCGCTCGCGGTCGCGGCGACCGTGGTCTCGGTCGGGCCGTACACGTTGATCATCCGGCGTCCGGCGGCCCAGCGCGCCACCACCTCCGGCTCGGCGACCTCGCCGCCGGTGGCCAGCGTCACCAGGCCGGGCAGGTCCGGTTCGGGCAGCGCCGCCAGCACCACCGGCGGCAGCGCCGCGTGCGTGATCCGCTGATCGGCGAGCCGCCGCAGCAGCGCCTCGCCGAGCGGCGGCCGGCCGGCCGGCGCGAGCACGAGGGTCGCGCCGGACAGCAGCGCGGGCCAGATGTCGGCGATCGAGGCGTCGAAGCTCGGGGAGACCAGCTGCAGCATCCGGGAGCCGGGGCCGACCCCGAACCGCTCGATGTGGTCGGCGGCGATGTTCACCACTCCGGCGTGCGTGGCCACCACGCCCTTGGGCAGGCCGGTCGAGCCCGACGTGTAGATCACGTAGGCCGGGTGGGCGGGGCCGGATCCGGCGGCGGCCCGGCGCGGTCCGGCCGGTACCTGGCCCGGTGCGAACGAGCGCACCCGGGCGTGGGCGTCCAGGTCGACGCGCGCGGGTCCCGGGACGGGCGGCGCCGCCGCGCCGGCCCCGGTGATCACGCAGATCGGGGCGGAGTCCTCCAGCATGTGGCGGATCCGCTCCACCGGGTAGTCCGGGTCGACCGGCAGGTATCCGCCGCCCGCCTTCAGGACGGCCAGCATCGCCACGACGAACTCCGGCGACCTGGGCAGCACCAGGGCCGCGAACCGCTCCGGGCCCACGCCGGCGGCGCGCAGCTCGGACGCCAGCGCGGACGACCGGGCGTCGAGCTCGGCATAGCTCAGCGCCGCGCCGTCGGACTCCAGTGCGACCGCGTCGGGCGTCGCGGCGGCCTGCGCGGCGAACCTCCCGTCCAGGGTCCCGTCGCGGCCGGCCGAGCGGCCGGAGTCGTTCCAGCGGTGCAGCAGGGTGTCCCGCTCGGACGGCGTCAGCAGGTCGATCCCGCCGACCGGGCCCTCCGGGTCCGCCAGCGCATTGTCGAGGAAGCGGGGGAACCGGTCCCGGTGGTCGGCGACGTCGTCTTCGCCGTAGAAGTCCGGGTTGGCGTCGAACGCGAGCGCCGCGCCCGCGCCCTCGGCCCCCTCGTACACGCCCACCGTCAGGTCGATCGCCGGGCCCGAGGACAGGTTGTGCGCGGTCGCCCGCGCCGTCCCGAAGGCCAGGTCGCGCGGGAAGGACAGGATGTTGACCATCGCGCCGAGGAAGCCCCGGTCGTCCCCGGTGAGCCCGAGGTCGCGGCAGAGGTCCTCGTGCCGGTACCGCTGGTGGGCCAGTGCCGCGCCGAACTCCGCCGCGACGGCCGGCAGCAGCCCGGCCAGGCCCGCGTGCGGCGGGACCTCGATCCGCAGCGGGACGGTGTTGGCCAGCATCCCGGGCGTGCGGCGGGCGGACGGCGACGTGCGCGCGGTCACCGGCAGGCCGAGGACGACCTCGCGGCGTCCGGTCATCCTCGCCAGGTAGGCCGCCACGGCGGCGACGAAGACCACGGGCCAGCCCGTGCGCGCGTCCCGGGCCACCGCCCGCAGCCGGGCGGTCGTCCCGGCGGGCAGCGAGGCGGTGCGCCGCAGCCCCGGCCGGGCGCCGCGCCCGCCCGCCTCGCCGGCGCCGCGGATCAGGCGGGTCGGCGCGGGCATGTCGGCGAAGCGCTCCGTCCAGTACGCGCGGTCGCGGACGAAGTCGTCGGAGGCGCGGTAGGCGGTCTCCTCCTCGACCAGGCCGCGCAGCGTCCCGAAGCCCGCCGGCGCCGGTTCCTCGCCGCGCTCCAGCGCCGAGTAGACCGCCGCGAGCCGCCGCGGGACCAGCGAGTAGCCGAAGCCGTCAGCCAGGACGTGGTGGTAGCGGTGGTAGAAGCTGTAGCGGTCGCCTGCCCGCTTGAGCAGGGCGAACGCGCAGAGCGGCCCGGCGGCCAGGTCGACCGGCCGGTCCATGTCCGCCCGCATCCAGGCCAGCGCCGCCGCGTCCGGGTCGGCCTTCCCGGTGAGGTCGGCGTACCGCAGGTCGGGGCCGTCCTCGCCGTCCGCGGGTCCGAGGACCTGCCAGAGCCCGTCGCTCTCCTCGATCGAGCGGACCCGCAGGACGTCGGCCTCAGCGCGCAGCCGCCGCCACGCCGCCTCCATTAGCGCCCGGTCCACCGGCCCGTCGATCTCCAGGTACTCGCCCACGACGTAGCGGCGGGCGGACGGGTCGCGCTGGTGCGCCAGCCACACGCCGGTCTGCGCGGCCGACAGCCGCAGCCGCTCGCCGGACCCGCGGGGCTCAGCCATGGCGCGCCTCCACCCGGCCGGAGCCGTCCAGGTCGCCGTCCAGCCTCTCCAGCAGAAGTGCCACCAGTTCCCCCGGAACTTCCTCGTTGTAGAAATGGCCGCCGGGCAGGGACCGCGCCTCGAACCCGGCGACGGTGTGCGCCGCCCACCGCCGCGCGTCCGCGGCGGTGAAGGCCGGGTCGTTCTCGCCCGAGATGGCCGTGATCGGGCAGGTCAGCGGGGCGCCCGGGGTGTAGCGGTACTCGTCGGCCATCAGGAAGTCGTTGCGCAGCATCGGCAACGTGAGCCTCCACAGCTCCTCGTCCTGCAGCGGGACGGCGCCCGAGCCGCCGAGCCGGCGGACGAACGCCCGGACCTCGTCGTCGTCGAACTCCAGCCCCGTGGGCTCGCAGGCGTCGGGCGCCTTGCGCGCCGAGGCGAACAGGTGCACCAGCGGCGACGGGTAGCGCGGCCGGACGCGGCGGGCCACCTCGAACGCCGCGATGGCGCCCATGCTGTGCCCGAAGAGCGCCGCCGGCCGGTCCAGGATCGCCATGACGTCCTCGGTGATCGCGTCGGCCATCGCGGTCAGGTCCCGGACGAGCGGTTCGCCGTAGCGGTCCTGCCGGCCGGGGTACTGCACGGCGACGACCTCGACCTGCGGCGGCAGGAGGCCGGGCCAGTCGCGGAAGGCCGAGGCCGCCCCGCCCGCGTTGGGGAAGCAGATCAGCCGCAGCCGCGCCGCGGGCCGCGGGCGGAAGGTGCGGAGCCAGCCGGGGCCCACAGGTCAGGCTCTCCCTACCGGATCGGACGACGCCGGATCGGACGACTCGGCCATGGCGACGGCGATGCTGCGCGGGCCGGTGAACGGCTCGCGGCCGTGCGAGGTGAGCATGTTGTCGATGACCAGCACGTCGTCCTGCCGCCAGTCCTCGCGGACGAGGTTGTCCCGGTAGCACTCGCGCAGGTGGTCCATGACGTCGTCGGGGATCCGGCCGCCGTCGCCGTAGTAGGTGTTGGTCGGCAGCCCGTCCTCGCCGAGGATCGCCAGCAGTCCTTCCTGCACGTCCTTGGGCAGCGTCGTGTAGTGGAAGAACGTCGCGTGGTTGAACCACACGGTCTCGCCGGTCTCGGGGTGGACGTGCGCGGCCTTGCGGACGGCCCGGGTGCGCAGGCCGTCGGTGCCGCGCCACTCGAACTCCAGGCCGCGGCGCCGGCAGTACTCCTCGACCTCGGCCCGGTCCCCGGTGTTGAACGTGTCGCGCCACGTCACGCCGAACCGCTCGTGGAAGTTGCGGACCAGCATCCAGCCGCGCCGGGCGAACTCCTCGCGCACCGCGGGGTCGATGGACGCGTGGACGCGGCGCGAGTCGGCCAGCGGGGTGGCGCCCTGCGTCTCGGGCGGGCGGTCGCAGTAGAAGTACAGGAACCTCGGCCAGGTGACCTGGTAGGAGCTCTCGTTGTGCAGGAAGATCTCCTCGTCCGGCGGGTAGTCGGTCGAGGTGTAGACATGCCCCTTGATGGTCGAGCGGGGCGAGGACCGCTCGGCGTACTTCAGCGGCGGCTCGCCCGACAGGGCGCGCACGACGGCCTCGAAGCCCTCGACCCCGCCGATGGGGAAGCCCCGCAGCAGGATCGCGCCGTGCTCGGACAGCAGCGCGCGCAGCCGCGGCCGGTGGGCCGCGATGTGGTCGGTGGCGTCCGCGCCGCCCGGCTCGGCCTGCACGGGGTACGGGAGCACCCGCCCTTGATCGGTCATCGGTGTCGAGGTCCTTTGCTCGTTCCGCGCCCGGCGCGGTCAGTCCGACATCGCGACGAGCACCCGGCGCGGCCCGGTGAAGGGGCGGCGGCCGTGCCCGACGAGGACGTTGTCGATCAGCAGGAGGTCGCCGGCCCGCCAGCCGACGTCCACCGCGGCCGCGAGGCCCCGGTCGCGCACCTGGACGACGTGCTCGGGCGGGATCGGCGAGCCGTCGGCGTAGGTCACCGACTGCGGCAGGTCCGCCGCCGGCATGATCTTGGCGAGCGCGGCGGCCGTCTCGTCGCCGAGCCCGGCGGCGTGCCACTGGTCGGCCTGGTTGAACCACACCTCGTCGCCGGTGACCGGGTGCTCGACGGTGGCGGGGCGCAGCTGGCTCACCCGCAGCCCGCCGTCCGGCCGCCACTCCCACTCGGCCCCCGACTCCTTCAGGTAGGCCTCGACGTCCGCGCGGTCCCCGGTCTCGAAGGTGTCCTGCCAGCTCTTGCCGAGCCCGAGGCCGTCGTGCAGGTTCTGGTTGTAGCGCACGCCCGCGGCGAAGGCGTCCCGCACCTCCGCGTCCAGCGCCTCCAGCCAGCGGGTCCCGTCGACGACGGGGGTGGCGCCGCCGGTCTCCGGCGCCCGCTCGCAGTAGAACGCCAGCCGGGCCGGCCACCGGTGCGCGTACGACATCTCGTTGTGCATCGAGATGGTGTACTTCGGCGGGTACTCGGTCGAGGTGTAGACGTTCTTGCCGACCTTCGTGCGCGGCGAGTTCCCGTGCACGTACGCCAGCCGGTTGGGGAGCAGCAGGTCCAGGACCGGGTCCAGCTCGCCGGGGCCGATGCCGAAGCCGCGGAAGACCAGTGCCTTCTCGCGCGTGAGGAGGCCCTCTAGGTCGGCGAGCCCGCGCAGGTGGCGGGCCAGCCCGTCCGGCGTCGCCTCGGCTCCGGCGCCCGCCGGGTCGATCTCCAGTGGCGCCCACTGCGGGCCGTTGCCCATCTGCCTCTCCCTCGTCGTCCGCGGGGTCGTGATCTCCAGGGTGCGCCGGGCCCCTATATTTCTTCGCTATCCCGTCTACCGGCGCCGGGCTCGGGTTCGGGCGCGGGCTCGGGTTCGGGCGCGGGGCCGTCCGCCTCACCGGTGAGGCGGATCTCGTTGCCGCTGCGGATCGCCGGGCTCACGGCCGCCCCGAGCGTGATGAGGAGCATCACGACGCCGACGCCCGCGAGCGTCGGGGTGGAGCCGAAGCCGCTGAGCAGGAAGCCCGCCCCCATGACCCCGAACGAGTTCGCGCCCGAGGTGACCAGGAGGATGACGCTGCTGATCCGGCCCTGCATCCCGTCCGGGGTGATCTGCACCTGGTAGACCCCGGCGGTCACGTTCATCACCGCGCCGCAGAACGTCATCCCGGCGAACAGCGCGCCGAGCGCGAACACGTTCGCGGTCAGCGCGACCGCCGGCATCAGCAGGGTCCACGCCGCGAACGACAGGATGATCACGGTCGCCAGCGGCAGCCTCTTCACCCACCACGAGCCCGACAGCGCGCCGAGCACCCCGCCGACGCCCGACACGACGCTGATGACGCCGACCGCCGCCGGCGAGCCGCCGCTGTCCTTGATGATGACCACCAGCGCCAGGCTCATCACCTGGAAGAGGATGTTGGTGGCGGCGACCAGGACGACGGCCGCGCGCAGGAACCGCTGCCGCAGCAGCCAACCGATGCCCTCGCGGATCTCGGCCTTCAGGCGCCGAGGCTCGTCGCTCCGCCCGGTCTGGAAGTCGCGCTTGATCAGCAGCAGCATGACCAGCGCCAGCGCGTGGCCGATCGCGGTGGCGACGAACGGCGACCACCGGACCAGCGCGAACAGCGAACTGCCCGTGGGCCCGCCGACCAGCCCGAAGGCCCGCCCGCGCGCCTCGTTCTGCGCCAGGGCGGCGGGCAGGTGCTTGGGGTGGACGACGTTGCGCACGGCGGCGCGCTCGGCCAGCCGGTAGAAGATCGTCGCGCCGCCCTCGACGAACGCGGCGGCCATCAGGTGCGGCAACCAGACGTGCCCGAACAGCAGGGCGACGCCGACGCTGCCCATGGCCGCGAACCCGGCCACGTCGCACCAGATCATCAGCCGCCGCCGGTCCCAGCGGTCCACCAGCACGCCCGCGGGCAGCTGCACCAGCAGCGTGGGCAGCAGCGCCGCGAAGCCCACCAGGCCGGCGCCGATCGTCGAGCCGCCCTGCCAGATCATCACCAGCGGGTAGGCCACGACGCTCAGCCGCCCGCCGAGCATGGACAGCCCCGCGCCGAACCACAGCATGAGGAAGTCGCGGTTGCGGCGCAGCGGAGCGGACGGCTCGCCGCGCGGCTCGTCGGGCGCGGCGACCTCCTCGACGACGCCGCTCACGCGATGTCCCCGCGGCACCACTCCAGCACGGCCATGGCGCTGTACAGCTTGTTGGCGGCCTGTTCGAAGGCGATGCTGTCCGGGCCGTCCAGGACCCCGGGCGTCACCTCCTCGCCGCGGTGGGCGGGCAGATCGTGCATGAAGGCCGCCTTCGGGCTGTGCGCCCAGAGCTTCTCGGTGACCTGGAACGGGCCGAAGGCCGTCCGCCAGTCCGGATCCTTCTTGGTGGTGCCGGTGGTCTGCCAGCGCGTCGTGTAGATCACGTCCACGTCGTCGGGCGGGGCGTGCATGGTGTGCAGTTCGGTGATGCGGGCGCCGCGCCGCGCGGCGTGCCCGCCGGCCGCGGCCAGCACGTCGGGCGCGAGCCCGTAGCCGGGCGGCGTGCGCAGCTCCAGCTCGACGCCGCGGAAGCGGCTCAGTGCCAGCGACAGCGCGGCGGCGGTGCTGTTGCCCTCCCCCACGTAGAGGATCCGCAGCCCCTCCACGTCGCCGAACCGCAGGCGCAGCGTGGCCAGGTCGGCGAGCGCCTGGGTGGGGTGCTCGGTCCCGCTCATCGCGTTCACCACCGACATGCGGTCCTGCGCCGCCCAGCCGCGCAGCTCCGCGACCGCCCCGCCGGTCCTGGCGACGATCAGGTCCAGCATCCCGGCCAGGACCCGCCCGGTGTCGGCGGACGTCTCCCCGGTGCCGGTCTGCAGGTCGCCGGGGCCGAGCGCCAGCACGTGCGCGCCGAGCCGCAGCGCGCCGACGGAGAAGGCGGCCCGGGTCCGGGTCGAGGTCATCCGGAAGTGCATCCCGGCGACCTGCCCGTCCAGGGGCCGCGGCGGATCCGCCTCGCCCCGGGACAGGGCCGCCCCGCGGTCGACGAGGGCGCGCAGATCCGCGTCGCTCACATCGTCGATCGACAGCAGATGTCGGGCAGGACGTCGCATGGTGGACCACTCCAGGGGTGCCGGCGGGGACCGATCAGTAGTCGAGCGGGGCGGTGCCCGGATCGGCGCGGGACATCAGCTCCCGCACCGCCTCCCGGCCCGCCGAGCCGTTGGTGAGCACGACGGCGCCGGTGCCCGCGCCGAGCCGCAGCACGGTGAGGCCGTGGTAGCCGGCCGGTTCGCCGCCGTGCCCGAACTGCGGGTCGGCGCCGGTGGGGTCGACGACCGTGCCGAGGCCGTAGAACGCGCCCTCGTGCTGGACGGTGAGCATCCGCCGGGCGGTCTCCCGCGACAGCGGCGCCAGCGGACGGCCGAGGTGGGAGCGGCGGATCGCCAGCGCGAGCCCGGCCAGGTCCGCCGCCGTCGTCCAGAGCCCGGCGGCCGCCATGTCCGGGCGGACGAGCCAGCCGCCGCGAACCTGCTCGCCGTCCGCGTCGTGCCCGCGGGCGGCCCGGCGTCCCTTCCCTTCGGGGAAGGAGTGCTCGAAGCCGCTCCCGGTCATGCCGACCGGTTCGAGGACGAGCTCGCGCATCAGATCCGGGAAAGGCCGTCCGGTGACGTCGGTCATGACCTGTTGCAGGACCGAGTAGTGCACGTTCGCCTTGCGGAAGACCGCTCCCGGCTCCGCGTCCATCGTCACCGGCGGGTTGGTCGCGGGCGGCCGCCCGTTCAGGACGTCCAGCACCGTGGGGACCGGCCCCCCGCGCGGGTATCCCTTGCCGGGGTTCGGCGCGAGCCCCGACAGGTGTGCGAGGAGATGCCGGACGGTGACGCGCGCGCCGCCGGGCACCCGCCAGCCGGTGAGGTAGGCCGCGACGTCCTCGTCGAGGTCCAGCACGCCTTCGTCGACCAGCCGCAGCGCGCCGAACGCCGTGACGTGCTTGCTCATCGAGCCGGCCTGGAAGCAGGTGTCCGGGGTGACGGGGTCGTCCCCGCCCGCCGCCAGGACGCCGCGCGTCTCCAGGGCGACGAGTTCCCCGTCCTGGACGATCGCGGCGCTCAGCCCCGGCACGTTGCCCGGCAGCGGCTCGTGCTTCGCCGTGGCCGGCGCCGGTGCCGTCCGCCGCGACTCGGGCCGTGGCTCGGGCTCTGTTTCGGGCCGCGACTCGGGCCGGGGCTGGGCGTCGATCGCCGCCGCCAGCTCGCGCAGGGTCTCGTGCTGGTAGAACATCAGCAGCGTCACCGGCAGCCCGGCCTGGACCGCCTCCAGCACGACCTGGATCAGCAGGATCGAGTGCCCGCCGAGTTCGAAGAACCCGTCGTCGCGGCCGACCCGCTCCACCTTCAGCGCACCGGCCCAGATCTCCGCCATGCGCCGCTCGGTCGGCGTCGCCGGCTCGGCGTGCGGCCGGTCCGGGCGCGCCTCGGCCGCCGGCAGGGCCGACCGGTCGAGCTTGCCGTTGGCGTTCAGCGGCAGGGCGTCCAGCGGCACGATGACCGCGGGGACCATGGCGGCGGGAAGCTCGGCCGCGCAGTACGCGGCGAGGTCCGCCGCGTCGCCGGGGCCGGCCTCGCCGTCGCCGGTGACCACGTAGGCCACCAGCCGGACGTCGCCCGCCGCGGTCCGGTCGGCGACCACGGCGGCCTCCCGGACGGCGGGATGGGCGGTCAGCAGCGCGGCGACCGCGCCGGGCTCGACCCGGTGGCCCCGGATCTTCACCTGGTGGTCGAGCCGGCCGAGGAACTCGGCGGCGCCGTCCGGCCGCAGCCGCACCAGGTCGCCGGTGCGGTAGAGCCGCGAGCCCGCCGGGCCGAACGGGTCGGGCACGAACCGCCCGGCGGTGAGCGCGGGCCGGTCCAGGTAGCCGCGCGCGACGCCCGCGCCGCCGACGAACAGCTCCCCGGGGACGCCGATCGGGACCTCCCGCAGGTCCTCGTCGAGGACGTGCATGCGGACGCCCGGCAGCGGCCGGCCGATCGGCACCACCTCGCCGTCCGCGGGTCCGTGCACCGGGTGGACGCTCGCGCCGACCGAGGTCTCGGTCGGCCCGTACTCGTTCACCAGGCGTCCGGGCCCGACCCGGTCGAGCCACTCGGCGGCGAGCCCGGCGGGCAGCGCCTCGCCCGCGACGACGATCACCTCAGCCAGCTCCGCGGCCTGCTCGGGCGTCACCTGCCCGGACAGGATCTCCAGATGGCCGGGCGTCAGCTTCAGGAAGCCGAACGGGGCGTGCCGCAGGAGTTCCTCGCCCAGCCTCGTCAGCTCCAGGTCCGGCGGCAGCAGCCGCACCGCCCCGCCGGCCAGCAGCGGCGCCCACAGGTTCGGGACGACCAGGTCGAAGGCCACCGAGGAGAAGACCGCGGAGCCGCCGCGGCCGCGCCCGGCCAGCTCCGCCGCGGCCCAGCCGAGGTGGTTCGCCAGCCCGCCGTGGGTCACCTGGACGCCCTTCGGCCGTCCGGTCGATCCCGACGTGTAGATCACGTAGGCCGTCTCGTCCGCGTGGGGGCGGGGGGCGGGCGCCCGGCCGGGGGCGGCGTCGATCCGGTCGACGGCGAGCACCGCGCCCGCGAAGTCCGTACCGATCGGCTCGGCGAGGCCGTCGCGGCTCAGCAGCGCCACCGCGCCGGCGTCGGTGAGCGCCTCGCCCAGCCGCGCGGCGGGGTGCGACGGGTCGAGCGGCAGGTAGGCGGCGCCCGCCCGCCAGACGCCCAGCAGGCCCGCGATCAGGTCCACGCCCCGGTCGAGCAGGACGCCCACCACGGTGCCGGCGCCCGCGCCGGCGGTCCACAGCGCCGCCGCGACGGCGTCGGCCCGCTCGATGAGGCCGGCGTAGGTGAGGGCGTCGTCGCCACAGACGACGGCCCGCGCCTGCGGGGTGCGCACCGCCTGCTCGGCGATCCGCTCGGGCACGCTGAGCGGGCCGTAGTCGGCGACCGGGCCGGTCGCGGCGCGCCGGAGGGTCTCGTCCTCGCCGTCGGGCAGGCAGGTCTGCCGGGCGTCGCCGTCCGGATCGGCGGCCATCGCCGCGAGCACCGCCCGATACATGCCAGCGAGGCGCTCGGCGTTCTCCGGCGAGAGCACCCGCGAGTTGGTGTGGAAGGTGAGCCGGGCCGCCTGCACGGCCACGGTCAGCGGGAACTCGTTGGAGCTGAAGCAGAAGTCGAGCCTGCGGTCGACCGGCCCCTCCTCGGGCTGGTCGAAGTCGATGTAGCTGAAGTACACGTCGATGAGGCGCTCGCCGCCGGCCAGGTCGTGCTGGATCGCCGACATCGGGAGGTGCCGGTGCTCCCACATCCGGGCCTCGGCGGCGAAGACGTCCGCGACCAGCTCACGCCAGGTCGCCGCCCCGCGGTCCATGACGACCGGGAGGGCGTTGAGGCTCATCCCGGCCACCCGGTCGGCGCCGATGACCTGGGCGCGCGAGTGGCACATCAGGCCGGTGACGAACGCGTGCTCGGGGGTGAGCCGGCTCATCACCTTCAGGTGCGCGGCCAGCAGAACGCTCTTGACCGGCACACCGGCGTCGTAGGCGAGGTGCTCGATGCCGTCCATCAGGTCGCCGAAGTGGACCTGGTGCAGGTGGACCTCGCCCGGCCCGGCGGAGACCGATCCCCAGCCGTCGGGGAAGGTGAACTTGGCGGCCCCGTCGAGCGCCGAGCGCCAGTACTCGCGGTCGCCGTCGCCTGCCAGCGCCGCGCGCTCGGCGGCGACGAAGTCGGCGAAACGCACGTCCGGTGCCGTGTAGGGCTCGGGCTCGCGGCCGTCGCGGTAGGCGCGGTACAGCTCCAGTGCCTGGACGCGCAGCAGGTAGAAGCTCCAGCCGTCCAGGATGACGTGGGACTGGGCGAACGTCAGCTGCCAGCGCCCGCCGGCCAGCCGGTGGACGGTCAGCCGCATCAGCGGCGCCGCCTCGTGGTCCAGCGGCTCTCCGGCCTCGGCCTCGAGGTGCGCGGCGAGCACCGCCGCCTCGGCGTCCTCGCCGAGGTCGCGGCGGTCCACCACGCGCAGCCGGATCCGCGCCTCCCGGTGGACGAGCTGCAGCGGTTCGGAGTAGCGCTCCAGGTCGACGGAGGTGCGCAGGATCTCGTGCCGGGACACCAACTCGTCCATCGCCCGGCGCAGCGCGTCCTCGTCGAACGGCTCGGCCGCGGAGAAGCCCACGGTCTTGACGATGTGGTAGTTCGGCTGCCCGGTGCTGGAGAGCATCTCCACGAGCATCCCGGCCTGCCCCTGGGTGAGCGGGTAGGCGTCGGCGACGCCGGCGGGGAGCCGGTCGCGGTCGCGTTCGGCGATCAGCTCGAACGGGGCGGCCCTGGTGGCGGACTCCTGGATCTCCTCCCGGCCCTCCAGCGCCCGCGCGAGCCCGGCGACGGTCCGCCGGGCGAAGACGTCGGGGACGCCGACGTCCAGCCCCTCCGCCCGCAGGGCGCCGACCAGCGACACCGCGCGGATCGAGTCGCCGCCGAGGTCGAAGAAGCCGTCCTCGACGCCGACGCCGCCGACGCCCAGGACCGCCGACCACACCGACGCGATCCGCTGCTCCAGCGCGGTGCGCGGGGCGACGTAGGCCCGGCGGGCGCGCAGCGCGGCGGCGCCGGGGGCGGGGAGCGCGCGCTTGTCGAGCTTGCCGTTCGGCGTGAGCGGGATGCCGTCCAGCGCGACGAACACCGCGGGCACCATGTACTCGGGCAGCGTCTCGGCGAGCCGGTCCCGCAGGTCGGCGGCGTCGGGCTTCTCCTCGCCCGCCGGGACGACGTATCCCACCAGCGCGGGCTCGCCGCGCTCGTCGTCGCGCAGCAGCACCACGGCGTGCCCGACCCGCGGATGGGCGGCGAGGGCGGCCTCGATCTCGCCGAGCTCGACCCGGAAGCCGCGGATCTTGACCTGGTCGTCGATCCGGCCGACGAACTCCAGCGAGCCGTCGTCCTTGCGGACGGCGGTGTCGCCGCTGCGGTACATCCGCGATCCCGGGGGGCCGAAGGGGTCCGGCACGAACCGCTGCGCGGTGAGGTCGGGGCGGCCGAGGTAGCCGCGGGCCACGCCCGGACCCGACACGTGGATCTCACCCGCGACCCCGTCGGGCACCCGGTTGCCCTCCGCGTCCAGCAGGTGGACCCGCAGGTCGCTGAGCGGTCGGCCGACGGCGTTGCCCGCCGCGGGGTCCAGGTCGCGCTTGGTGATCCGGTGGTAGGTGGTGTGGACGGTGGTCTCGGTGATGCCGTACATGTTGACCAGCGCCGTGCGGGCGAGGCTGCGCCGCTCCACCCACGGCCGCAGCTCGGGGATGTCGAGCTTCTCCCCCGCGAACACGACGGCGCGCAGGGCGAGCGATTTCATCCGCGGGTCTCCGGCGGCCGCCGCGGCCACCAGCGAGCGGAACGCGGTCGGGGTCTGCGACAGGACGGTGACCTCCTCGTCGACCAGCAGGTCGAGGAAGTCCTCCGGCGAGCGGGCCACCTCCGTCGGCACCAGCACCAGCCGGCCGCCGTGCAGCAGCGCCGCCCACATCTCGAACACCGACACGTCGAAGGCGTACGAGTGGGACATGCTGACCACGTCGGAGTCGTCGAAGGCGTAGTGCTCCTGCGCCGTCGTCATCAGCCGGACGACGTTGGCGTGCGTGACGGCGACGCCCTTCGGGCGGCCCGTCGACCCGGACGTGTAGATGGTGTAGGCGAGGTTGCCCGGCACGGCCGCGGACCCGGCCGGGTCCGCGGCGCCGTCGTCCGCCGGGACGGCCGCCTCCGCCGGATCGTCGAGCACCACGAGCCGTCCCCCGTGGATCGCCCGCGCGAGGTCGGTGCGCGCGTCGTCGGTGACCAGCAGGTCCACGCCCGCGTCCGCGACGATGTACCGGAGCCGGTCGGCCGGGTTGGCGGGGTCGAGCGGAAGGTAACCCGCCCCGGACCTGAGCACGCCGAGCAGCGCGGGCAGCAGGTCGGCGCCGCGGCCGAGGCACACGCCGACCAGCCGTTCCGGCGCCGCGCCCAGCGACCGCAGGCGGCGGGCGAGCCGGTCGGCGCGCGCGTCCACCTCGGCGTACGTCAGCGTCACGCCGCCCGCGGTGACCGCCGGCGCGTCCGGGGTGCGCGCCGCCTGCTCGGCGAAAAGCTCGTGCAGGCAGCCGCCCACGGCGGTGCCGGACGCGCCCTCGGCGACGTCCTCGGCGGCCGGTTCCGGCAGGTACATCGCGCGGGCGTCGCCGTCCGCCCCGGCGGCCATCGCCTCCAGCACCGCGCGGTACATCCCGGCGAGCCGCTCGGCGGCGGCGTGGCCGATCGCCCCGGTGTGCGTGCTCAGGTAGAGGCGGTCGCCGCGGTTGTGCACGGTCAGCCCGATGCCCGCCTCGACGGGCGCGTTGCTGATCCGGCGGCCGGTGTCGACGGCGTCGGTGTCGACCTGGTGGAAGTCCAGGTAGTTGAAGTAGACGTTGATGAGCCGGCCGCCGCCCCACTCCCGCTGGATGTCGGGCATCGGGTAGCGGCGGTGCGGCCACAGCTCGACCTCGCGGTCGAAGGTCCGCCGGACCAGGTCGGCCCACGTCCGGGCGCCGCGGTCCATCGCGAAAGGCACCGTGTTCAGGTACATGCCGTAGACGCGGTCGGCGCCGAGCTCCTCGGGCCGGGTGTCGCAGACCAGGCCGGTGTGGAAGGCCTGGGCGCCGGTGATCTGGCTCATCACCTTGAGATGGGCGGACAGCAGCACCGCCTTGAGCGAGACGCCCGTCGCGGTGGCGAGGGCGCGCAGCCCGTCGCCGAGGTCCTCGAACGGCACCTGCGCGTACACCGGCTCGACGTCCGTGGCCGCCGGACCGGCCGGGCCCGCCGGGGCCGTCGTGGCCGTCGCCCAGTCCGCGGGGAGGGTCAGCGGCGCGTACTCGCCGGTGATCCGCCGCCAGTAGCCGCGGTCCTCGGCCGAGTCGAGCGACGCCAGCTCGGCGGCGACCGAGTCGGCGAAGCGCACGCCGGGCGCCTCGTAGGGCTCGGGCTCGCGGCCGTCCCTGATCCGGCGGTAGACCTCCAGCAGCTCCATCAGCAGCAGGTGGTAGCTCCACCCCTCGGTGATCAGGTGCGCCTGGGTGAAGGTCAGCCACCAGGCCTCGTCGCTCTCCTGGTGGGCGAACATCCGGATCAGCGGGGCGGTCTCCAGGTCGAACGCGTCGGCCCGTTCGGCGGCGACGAACCCGCGCAGGATCCGCTCGCCCGCCGCGCCGGTCACGTCGGGGACGCCGCGCAGGTCCTGGACGCCGACCCGGATGCCCGCCGCGTCGCGCGGGTCGTGGACGATCTGCATCGGCACCGAGTAGCCCGTCAGGTGGATCGACGTGCGCAGGATGTCGTGCCGGGCGGCCAGCGTGCGCGCCGCCGCCGCGAGGGCGTCCGCGTCCACCGGCCGCTCGTCGCGGATCCGGAACGTGTTGATGATGTGGTACGCCCGGTGCCCGTCGTCGGCGAGCATCTCGACGAGCATGCCGATCTGGTTGCGGGTCAGCGGGTAGGCGTCGGCGACGCCGTCCGGGAGCGCGGCGCGGTCCCGCTCGGAGATCAGCTGGAACGGCGCGACCGCCGCCCGGTCGCCGGCGGTCAGCCGGTCCCGGTCGCGCAGCGCCTCGCACAGCCTGGCGACCGTCCGGTACTCGAAGACGTCGCGCACGGCCACGTCCAGGCCCTCGGCGCGCAGCGCGCCCACCAGCGCCACCGCGCGGATCGAGTCGCCGCCGAGGTCGAAGAAGCCGTCGTCGACACCGACCCGGTCGGCGTCCAGGGCGCGCCGCCAGGCGTCGGCCACCCGGCGCTCCAGCCCGGTGCGCGGCGCCACGTGCTCGCCGCGGGCGAAGTCGCCCTCCCCGGGCGCGGGCAGGGCGCGCCGGTCGAGCTTGCCGTTGGAGGTCAGCGGCAGCCGGTCCATCGCCACGAACGCCGCGGGGACCATGTAGTCCGGCAGGGTGCGGGCCAGCTCCGAGCGCAGCGCGGCCGGGGCGGGGCTCGCGCCCTCCTCCGCGACCAGGTAGGCGATCAGGCGCTCGTCGCGCACGACGACCACGCAGTGCCGCACCCGGGGGTCGGCCGCCAGCACCGCCTCGATCTCGCCGAGCTCGATCCGGTGGCCGTGGACCTTCACCTGGTCGTCCAGCCGGCCGAGGAAGTCCAGCGAGCCGTCCGGCAGCCGGCGCGCCAGGTCGCCGGTGCGGTACAAGCGCGCTCCGGCGGGGCCGTGCGGGTCGGGGACGAACGACGCGGCGGTGAGGTCCGGCCGGTCCAGGTAGCCGCGCCCCACCCCGGCGCCGCCGACGTGCAGCTCGCCGGGCACGCCCGCCGGGACGGGCTGCAGCCATTCGTCCAGCACGTGCAGGCGGGTGTTGCGGACCGCGCGGCCGATCGGCACCCGCGCCTCGGCGGACGTGGGGTCCTCGGCCATGATGACGGCGTGCGTGACGTCGTCGGAGCACTCGGTCGGGCCGTAGGCGTTCACCACCGGGACGCCGGGGAAGCGGGCGGACCACCGCGCGCACAGCTCCGGCGGCAGCGCCTCGCCGGTCACCACGAGCCACCGCAGGTCCGGCAGCGCGGGGGCCGGAGCGCCGGTGTCCCAGGTGTCCAGGGCCGCGCGCAGCAGCGACGGGACGACCTCCAGGACGGTGACGCGGTCGCTCGCGACCAGCCCGAACAGACTCTCCGGATCGAGCGCGGTCGCCGCGTCCACCACCCTGACCCGGCCGCCCACGACGAGGGGGGCCAGCATCTGCCACACCGAGATGTCGAAGGCGGGCGAGGCGTTCAGCACGACGGTGTCGGCGGCGGTCAGTCCGAGGTCCTCGATCTTGGCGAGCAGGTGGTTGCCCATGCCGCGCCGGTGGACCATGGCGCCCTTCGGCCTTCCGGTGGATCCCGAGGTGTAGATGACGTAGGCGAGATGGTCGGCGTCGGCGTCGGTACCGGCTTCGGCGGCTGGGACGGGAGCCTGTGCGGACGGGTGCGGCCATCCGTCCGGCTCGTCCAGCAGGACCACGGTCCGCCCGTCGCCCGGCGCCGTGCCGAGCAGGTCGCGGCGGGTGAGCAGCAGCTCCAGACCGGCGTCGGCCGCGATGCCCGCGAGGCGCTCCGGCGGCAGCTCCGGGTCGAGCGGCAGGTAGGCGCCGCCGGCCTTGAACACCGCCAGCACGCCGAGGACCAGCTCGGCCGACCGGTCGGCGCAGATCCCGACCAGTGTCTCGGGACCGATGCCCAGCTCGCGGAGCCGGTGCGCGAGCCGGTCGGCCCGGTCGTTCAGCTCGGCGTAGCCGAGCGAGACCCCGGCGGCGTGCACCGCCACGGCGTCCGGGGTCTCGGCCGCGTGCCGCTCGAACTCGGCCGGCACGCGGATCGCGACGGGCTCGCGGGCGGCCACGGCGCGCTCGTCCGGCAGCGGGTCCGGCTCGTCCGGCCCCAGGTACGTGTCGCGGGCGTCCCCGTCGGCGTCGGCGGCCATCGCCGCCAGCACCGCCCGGTACATCCCGGCCAGCCGCTCGCCGTTCGCGCGGCCCAGCACGCTGGTGTCGGTGCTCAGGCTGAGCCGGTCCGGCCGGCAGTGCACGGTCAGGCCGAACTCGGTCCGCGAGTCGCCGAGCCTCAGGTCGGCGCCGCCGGACGGCCCACCGGCCTCGTCCGGGCCCGTCCGGGGGAAGTCGAAGTAGTTGAAGACCACGTTCACCAGGCGCCCGCCGCCCCAGGCGCGCTGCATGGAGGGCATCGGGTAGCGCCGGTGCGACCACAGCTCGGCCTCGCGGTCGAAGACCCGCCGGACCAGGTCGTACCAGGTGCCTGCAGTACGGTCCATCGCGAACGGCACCGTGTTGAGGTGCATCCCGTACACGCGGTCGGCGCCGAGGACCTCGGGACGCGCGTCGCAGATCAGCCCGACGTGGAAGGCCCTCGCGTCGGTCAGCTGGCTCATGACCTTCACGTGCGCGGCGAGCAGGACGCTCTTGATCGACACGTGCGCCCGCGCGGCGAGGGCGTTGAGCGGTTCCTCCAGCGCGCCCAGTTCCACGCGCACGTCATACGGCTCCCCAGGGCCGGCCCCCGGCTCGCCGCCCCAGCCCTCGGGCAGGGCGACGGGCGCGTGCCCGTCGACGGTCGCCTGCCAGTAGGCGCGGTCCTCCTCGGAGTCCAGCGCGGCCAGTTCGGCGGCGATGAAGTCCGCGAAGCGCACCGGCGGCGCCTCGTAAGGCGCGGGCTCGCGCCCGTCCCTGATGCGCCGGTAGCAGTCCAGCAGTTCGGCCAGCAGGGCGTTGTGGCTCCAGCCCTCGGTGACCGCGTGCGGGCGGGCGACTGCCAGCCACCAGCCGCCGCCGTCGGCCACGTAGGCGCCCAGGCGCAGCAGCGGCGCCGCGGCCAGGTCGAACGGCTCGTTCCGCGCCGCGGTCAGCAGGTCCATCAGTGCGGCCTCGCGCTCGTCCTCCGGCAGGCGCCGCAGGTCGCGGGCGGTCACCGGGACCTCGACGGCCTCGTGGACGACCTGCATCGGGACCGAGTACGAGCCGAGGTCGAGGGAGGAGCGCAGCACCTCGTGGCGGTCCACGACGACCTGGGCCGCGGCGCGCAGCGCGCCCTCGTCGAACGGCCGCGGATCGGGGATCCGGTAGGCGGCGAAGCTCAGGTAGTGGCCCTCGCCGCCCATCATCTCGACGAGCATGCCGACCTGGGCCTGCGACATCGGGTAGGCATCGCCGGCTCCGGCGGGCAGTACCGCCCGGTCGTCCGGGCCGATCAGCTCGAACGGCTCGACGGCGCGCCCGGCGGCCGCCGCGGCGCCGCGTCCCGCCGCGGCCTCGGCCAGTCCGGCGACGGTGCGGGACACGAAGAGGTCGCGCACCGAGACGTCGTAGCCCTCGTCGCGCAGGGTGCCCACCACGACGATGGCGCTGATCGAGTCGCCGCCGCTCTCGAAGAAGCCGTCGTGCAGGCCGACGCGGGCCCGGCCGAGCACCTCGGCGAAGACCGCCGCGATGCGTTCCTCGGCCGGCGTGCGCGGAGCGATGACGGCCTCGTCCTCCGGTGCGCTGTCGGGTTCGGGGAGGGCGTGGCGGTCGACCTTGCCGTTGGCGTTCAACGGGATCGCCGGCAACTCCACGAACGCCGCCGGAACCATGTACTCCGGCAGCAGCCCCGCACAGTGCTCACGCAGGCCGGTGACGTCTCCCGCCGGGACCACATAAGCGACCAGCCGGTCTTGTCGGGCGACCACCACCGCATCGGCCACCCCGGGATGCGCCGCCACCACCGCCCGGACCTCACCCGGCTCGATCCGGTAGCCCCGGATCTTCACCTGATCGTCCAGACGACCCAGGAACTCCACATCCCCACCCGGCAGCACCCGCACCAGATCACCCGTCCGGTACAACCGAGACCCCACCTCGAACGGATCAGGGACGAAACGCTCAGCCGTCAACTCCGCGCGTCCCACATAACCGCGCGCCACACCCACGCCACCGACGAACAGTTCACCGGCCACACCGACCGGGACCAGACGCATGTCCGCGTCCAGAACGCGCATCGTCATCCCCGGCAACGGCCGCCCGATCGGCACGACCTCGCCCGCCACATCACCCTCGACCGGGAACACACACGTCCCCACCGACGCCTCCGTCGGCCCGTACTCGTTGAGGACCCGGCCGTCCGGGGCGAGTTCGCGCCAGGACCCCAGCGCCTGTCGCCCGAACGCCTCGCCGGCGACGACCAGCGTGTCGGTGAGGCCGCGGGCCTGCTCGGCGCCGAGCTGGTGGCCGAGCAGCTCCAGGTGGGACGGCGTGAGCTTGACGAACCCGAACGGCCCCTCCTGCGCGAGCCATCCGCCGAGATCGGCGAGGTCGGCGTCCTGAGGGAACAGATGCACCGCCCGACCCGACACCAACGGCGCCCACAAACTCGGCACCTGCAGATCGAACGCCACCGACGAGAACACCGGCGCACCACCCACGCCATCACCCAACAACTCCGACGACGCCCAACCCACATGATTGGCCAGCCCCCGATGGGTCACCTGCACACCCTTCGGCCGCCCCGTCGACCCCGACGTGAAGATCACATAGGCCGCGCGGTCCAGGTCCGGGCTTCGGTCGGGCCGGGTGGGCGGCATGGCCGCGATCCGCTCGGCCTCCCCGTCCAGGAACGACGCGTTTAGGAGGAGGGATGCGCCCGCGTCCTCCAGCATCGAGGTGACCCGGTTCGCCGGGTACGCCGGATCCAGCGGGACGAACGCGCCGCCCGCCTTCCACACCGCCAGCAGCGACACCACCAGATCGGCGTCGCGGCCGAGAAGGACGCCCACCACGGACTCGGGTCCGACGCCGCGGCCGATGAGGTGCCGGGCGAGGCGGTTCGCGCGCTCGTCGATCTGCCCGTAGGTGAACGACATGCCGCCGGCCGCCACCGCCGGCGCCTCCGGCGACGTGGCCGCCCGCTCCTCGAACAGCTCCGGCACCGACCGCGACGTCGCGGCGACGGCTGCGCCCTCGCCCCACGAGAGCAGGCGGTCGAGTTCGTCCCGCGGCAGCAGCTCGGCGTGCGGGTCCCCGTCGAGGTCGCCGGCGACCGCCTCCAGCGCGGCCCGGTACATGCCCGCCAGCCGGTCGGCGTTCTCCTGGGTCATGGTGTGCGTGTTGGTGCGCAGCGTGAGGATGCCGCCGAGCACGGTGACGCCGAGCGGGAACTCGGTCGCGCTGGCGTTGATGCCGTTGCCCTCGTCCTCGGCCCGCTCCGATCCGACGTCGTCGAAGTCCATGTAGCTGAAGAAGACGTCGGTGATGCGGCCGCCGCCGTGCTCGCGCTGGATGGCGGGGAGCGGGAAGTGCCGGTGCGGCCAAAGCCCGACCTCCCGGTCGAAGACCCGCCGGACGAGATCGCGCCATGTCCGGGCGGTCCGGTCCATCGGGAACGGCAGCGTGTTCAGCAGCATGCCGAGGATCCGCTCGGCGTCCGGCGCCTCGGGCCGCGTGTGCGTGACGAGCCCGGTGTGGAACTCCGGCTCGGGCGTGATCCGGCTCATCACGGCCAGGTGCGCGGCGAGCAGGATGCTCTTGAGGGACGCCCCGGCCTCGGCCGCGCGGGCGCGCAGCCGCGGTTCGAGGTCGCGGAACGACAGGCCCGAGCGGACGTCGGTCAGCGGCAGGACGGGGTCGCCGCGCCAGGCCTCGGGCAGGGTGAGCCTGCTCCGCCCGCCGACGACCTCCCGCCAGTAGGCGCGGTCCTCCGCCGAGTCCAGCGCCGCGAGCTCGGCCGCGATCGCGTCGGCGAACCGCACTGCGGGCCGCGCTTCCGGCTCCGGTTCGGCGCGGCCGGACAGGATCCGCTCGTAGGCGTCCACCAGCTCGCCGAGGAGCAGGTGATAGCTCCACCCGTCCAGGAGGGCGTGGCTCTTGACGAACGTGCAGCGCCAGGCGTCGTCGTCGTGGAGGTGCACGAAGACGCGCAGCAGCGGCCCGTCGGCGGCCTCGCCGAACGCGCGCGCCCGCTCCTCGGCGACGAAGGCGGCCAGGGCCGCCTTCTGCTCCGGCTCGCCGAGCCCGCGCAGGTCCCGCAGCTCGCAGGGGATGTCGGCGGCGGCGTGGACGAGCTGCATCGGCGTCGAGTAGCCGTCCAGGTGCAGGGACGAGCGCAGGACGTCGTGCCGGCCGGCGACGGCGGCGACGGCCCGCCGGAACGCCTCGATCGAGAACGCGCTGCCGCCGCGGATGCGGAACGAGGTGACGTCCACGTAGCTGTTGCGGGTGTCGTCGGCGAGCATCTCGACGAGCATCCCGGCCTGGTTCTGCGACAGCGGATAGGCGTCGACGACGCCCAGCGGGAGCCGGGCGCGGTCGGCGTCGGAGACCAGCTCGAACGGGGCGACGGCGGGCCTCGGGGCGGCCGCCGCGCCGCCGTCCCGCTCGGCGAGCCGCGCGCACAGCCCGGCGACGGTCCGGTGCTCCATGACGTCCCGCACCCCGACCTCGAAGCCCTCGGCGCGCAGGGCCGCCGCGAGCACGACGGCGCGGATGGAGTCGCCGCCGAGGTCGAAGAAGGCGTCGTCGACACCGACGCGGCCGACGCCGAGCACCTCGCCCCACAGGGCGGCGACGCGCTCCTCGACGGGTGTGCGCGGCGCGATGTACGGACGGTCCGGCCCGGTGCCCGCGGCGTCGCGGTCCGGGACGGGCAGGGCTCGCTCGTCGAGCTTGCCCGCCGTGGTGAGCGGGATGCGGTCGAGACGCACGAACGTCCGCGGCACCATGTGCTCGGGCAGCAGGGCAGCGCAGTGCTCGCGCAGTCCGTCGAGGGCGCCGTCGATCACGACGTAGGCGACGAGACGGACCGACCCCGTCCCGTCGTCGCCCGCGACGACCACCGCGTCCCGGACGGCCGGGGCCTCCCGCAGCACGGCGGCGGCCTCCCCCGGCTCGACGCGGTGGCCGCGGATCTTCACCTGGCCGTCGCGGCGGCCGAGCACCTCGGCGTCGCCGTCGGAGCGCCAGCGGGCGAGGTCGCCGGTGGCGTACAGGCGCCCGCCGCCCCCGAACGGATCGGGCACGAACCGCTCCGCGGTCATGGCGGGGTCGCCGGAGTAGCCGCGCGCGAGCCCCGCGCCGCCCACGTACAGCTCCCCGACGACGCCGACGGGGACGGGCTCCATCAGCTCGTCGAGGATGTAGAGGGTCGTGCCCGGGATCGGGCGGCCGACGGGCACCACGCCCTCGGGACGCGGCTCCTCCACGGTGAACGCGGCGTCGGCGACGGTGATCTCGGTCGGCCCGTACTCGTTCACGATCCGGCCGCCGCCGAGCAGCCGCGACCACAGCCCGGCGACCGGGCCGTGCAGCGGCTCACCGCCCACCACCAGCGTCCCGGCGAGCCCGGCGGCGCGGTCCGGGCCGAGCTGGTGGGCGAGCATCTCCAGGTGGGAGGGGGTCAGCTTGACGAAGTCGAACGGGCCGTTCGCGGCCAGCCATCCGCCGAGGTCGGCGAGGTCGCCGTCCTGCGGGAACATGTGGACGGCCCGTCCGGCGACCAGCGGCGCGTACAGCATCGTGACGGCCAGGTCGAAGGCCACCGAGGAGAACAGCGGCGCCCCGCCCGCCTCTCCAGTGCGCTCGGTGTCGCCGATGTACTCCGCGGCGGCCCAGCCCAGGTAGCCCGCCAGGCCGCGGTGGGTGACCCGCACCCCCTTCGGGCGGCCCGTCGACCCCGACGTGTAGATCACGTAGGCGGTGGAGTCGGGGTCCCGGACGACGGGCCCGGGAGCCGTCCCCTCCCGCGCGGCCTCGGCCGCCCGCAACCGCGTGCCGTCGAAGGCGCCCGCGAGCAGCCCCTCGTGCGCCTCCTCGGTCAGCACGATCCGCGCACCGGCGTCGGCCAGCACATGGCCGAGCCGTTCGGCCGGGTCGGACGGGTCCATCGGCGCGTAGGCCGCGCCGGCGCGCCACACGCCGAGCATGCTCGCCAGGAGGTCGGGGCCGCGCCCGAGCAGCACCCCCACCACCGTCTCCGGGCCCGCGCCGAGGTCGCGGAGCCGGCCGGCGATCCGCCCGGCCCGGTCCCACAGCTCGGCGTAGGTGACGGTGCCGGCCGCGCCGGTCACGGCGACGGCGTCCGGCGTCCGGGCGGCCTGTTCCCCAATCATGGAGCAGGCGTCGGCGTGCGCCTCGGCCGCCGGGCCTACCGCCCACTCCCCCAGGGTCCGGTCGCGCTCGCCGGGCGGCAGCAGGATCTCGCGGGCGTCGCCGTCCGGGCCGGCGGCCATCGCCTCCAGCACGGCCCGGAACATCGCGCCGAGGCGGTCGGTGTCCTCGAGCGTGAGGTGGTGCGAGTCGGCGGTGAGGATGACGTGCCCCACCCGCGAGGAGATGGTGAGCGGGAACTCCGTCGGCGCGTCGTCGCTGCCCGCGCGGTCGTCCACCAGGGCCGTGTCGACCTGGTGGAAGTCCTGGTAGTTGAAGTAGACGTCGATCAGCCGGCGCCGCCCGCCCGCGCGGCGCTGGATCTCGGGGAACGGGTGGCGGCGGTGCGGCCAGAGCTCGACCTCGCGCTCGAACGTGCGCCGGACCAGCTCCCGCCACGTCCGGGCGCCGCGGTCCACGGCGAACGGCAGCGTGTTGAGGTACATGCCGTAGACGCGGTCCGCGCCGAGGATCTCGGGACGGGCGTCGCACACGAGCCCGACGTGGAAGGCCGGCTCCTCGGTGAGCTGGCTCATCACCTTCACGTAGGCGGCGACGAGCACGCTCTTCAGCGACGCCCCCGCCTCGGTCGCCAGCGCGCGGAGAGCGTCTTCGAGGTCGTGCCAGGGGATGCCGACCAGGTGCTTCTCGCTCGGCTTGGGGTCGGGCCCGTCGGGCGCGGGCCGCTCGCCGGACCAGGCGGCGGGCACGGTGAACTTGGCGTGGCCGCCGACGACGCCGTCCCAGTACTCCCGGTCCTCGGCGGACTCCAGGGAGGCGCGTTCGGCGGCGATGAAGTCGGCGAAGCGGACCGCGGGCGCCTCGTACGGTTCCGGGTCGCGGCCGTCGCGGATCGCCCGGTAGCAGTCCAGCAGCTCCATCAGCAGGGAGTGGTGGCTCCAGCCCTCGAGGATCGGGTGGCACTCGGTCACCGCCATCCAGAACCCGCCGTCCCCTGTCAGATGCGCGTGGAAGCGCATCAGCGCGGGCGTGCCGAGGTCGAACAGCGCCGCCCGCTCGTTGGCGGAGAACTCCGCCAGGGCCTGGTCGGCCTCCTCGCCGGTCAGGCCGGTGAGGTCGTGGACGCCCATCGGCAGCTCGGCAGCGGCGTGCACGAGCTGCATCGGCACCGTGTAGCCGGTGAGGTGGATCGAGGTGCGCAGCACCTCGTGCCGCGCGACGACGATCCGGCCCGCGGCCCGGAAGGCCGCCTCGTCGAACGGCCCGTCGTCGTTGATCCGGAAGAGGGTGACGTTGTGGTAGGCGTTGCGGCCGTCCTCGGCGAACATCTCGACGAGCATGCCGATCTGGTTCTGCGACAGCGGATAGGCGTCGTCCACCCCGTCCGGCAGCGCGGCCCGGTCGCGGTCGGAGATCAGCTCGAACGGCCGCACCAGCGAGGCGCCGGCGGCGGGCAGGGCGGGACGGCCCTCGGCCAGTTCGGCCAGCGCGGCCACCGTGCGGTGCGCGAAGACGTCCCGGACCGAGACGTCCAGGCCGCGGGCGCGCAGCTCGCCGACCAGCGCGACCGCGCTGATCGAGTCGCCGCCCAGCTCGAAGAAGCCGTCCAGGACCCCGACCCGCTCGACGCCGAGGACGTCCGCCCACACGGACGCGACCTGCGCCTCGCCGGGCGTGCGCGGCGCGACATAGGCGCCGCGGGCCCGCACGGCCGCGTCGCCCGGCTCGGGCAGCGCGCGCTTGTCGAGCTTGCCGTTGGGCGTCAGCGGGATCGCGGCGAGCGGCACGTACACCGCGGGGACCATGTAGTCGGGCAGCGTGCGGGCCAGCAGCGCGCGCAGTTCGGCGGCGTCGGGCAACCCGTCCGCCGCGTCCTCTGCGGGAACGAGGTAGCCGACGAGCCGCTCGTCGCGGACGACCACGACGGCCTGCCGCACCGCGGGATGCGCGGTCAGCGCCGCCTCGATCTCGCCCGGCTCGACCCGGTAGCCGCGCACCTTCACCTGGTCGTCGGCGCGTCCGAGGAACTCCAGGCCGCCGTCCGCGGTGCGCCGCGCCAGGTCGCCGCTGCGGTACATCCGCGATCCCGGCGGGCCGAACGGATCGGGCACGAACCGCTCGGCCGTCAGGCCCGGCCGGTTCAGGTAGCCGCGGGCGACACCGGGCCCGGCGACATGGATCTCCCCCGGGACGCCGACCGGGACCGGGTTGCCGTACCCGTCGAGGAGGCGGATCGCCAGGTCGGCGAGGGGGCGTCCGACGCGGTTGCCGGCGGCGGGATCCAGGTCCGCCCCTGTCAGCCGGTGATAGGTCGAGTGGACAGTCGTCTCGGTGATCCCGTACATGTTGACCAGGGCCGGGGCGTCCAGACCGCGCCGGTCGGCCCAGGGCCGCAGCTCGGCGGTCTCCAGCTTCTCGCCCGCGAACACGACGGCACGCAGCGCGAGGCGTTCCACACGCTCGTCGCCGTCGGCCGCGGCGGCGACCAGCCCGCGGAACGCGGTCGGCGTCTGGCTGAGGACGGTCACGCGCTCCTCGGCCAGCAGGTCGAGGAAGTCCTCCGGCGAACGGGTCACCTCGCGGGGCACCACCACGAGCGTCCCGCCGAACAGCAGCGCGCCCCACATCTCGAACACCGACACGTCGAAGGCGTAGGAGTGGAACAGCGACCACACGTCCGCCGCGCCGAACCCGTAGTGCTCGTGCGCGGTCGTCATCAGCCGCACCACGTTGGCGTGCGTCAGCGCCACGCCCTTGGGCCGGCCGGTGGACCCGGAGGTGTAGATGACGTAGATCGAGTTGTCCGGGACCGAGCGGTTCGCCGGGTCGCCGTCCGGCGCGTCCGCCTCGTCCCGGCCGACCACGACGGTGGAGCCGTCGTGCACGTCGCCGACCAGTTCCAGCAGCTCGGGCCGCGTGACGACGACCTGCACACCCGCGTCGGCCGCCACGTGGGCGAGCCGTTCGGCGGGGTTGACGGGGTCGAGCGGCACGTACCCCGCACCCGACTTCAGCACGCCGAGCAGCGTCGGGATCAGGTCGGGGCCGCGCTCCAGGCAGACGCCGACCAGCGACTCGGGGCCCATGCCGAGCGACCGCAGATGGTGGGCGAGCCGGTTGGCGCGGGCGTTGACCTGCGCGTAGGTCAGCCTCTCGGTCCCGGCGACCACCGCGATCGCGTCCGGCGCCGCGGCGGCCCGCTCCTCGAAGAGCTCGTGGACGCAGCGTTCAACCGGCGGGCGGACGGCCGGATCGGCGAGGACGGCCGCCCGCTCGGCGCCGTCGAGGATCTCCAGCCGGGACACGGGCGCGGCCGGTTCCGCCAGCGCCGCCTCCAGCAGGGTCCGGAAGTGCGCGGTCATCCGCCGCACCGTGGACGCCTCGAACAGCGCCGAGGCGTAGCGCATCCGCGCGGAGAAGGCGCCGCCGGCGTCCTCCTGGACCTGCAGTTCCAGGTCGCACTTGGCCGGTCCCGACCCGGAGCCGAACTCCTCCACCCGGACGCCCGGCAGGTCGACGCCCTCGTTGCGCTCGCCGTGCAGGGTGAAGGCGACCTGGTAGAGCGGGGTCCGCGACATGTCGCGCTCGGGCTGCAGCTCGTCCACCAGGCGGGCGAAGGGCACCTCCTGGTGGTCGTAGGCGTCCAGCACCATGGCGCGCCCGCGGACCAGCAGGTCGGCGAAGGCGGGGTCCCCGGTCCAGGCCGCCCGCATCACCAGGCTGTTGATGCCGTAGCCGATGAGTCCCTGCAGCTCGGGCCGCGTCCGGCCGGACACGACGGTGCCCACGGGGACGTCCTGCCGCCCGGTGTAGCGGGCGAGCAGCACCTGGAACACGGTCAGGAAGACGACGAACGGCGTGGTGTCGTGGCGCGCCGCCAGCTCCCGCACCCGCTCCCCCAGCGCGGCGGGCAGGTCGAACGACACCTCGGCGCCGGCGTGGTCGCGGACGGCGGGCCGCGGGCGGTCCGCGGGCAGGTCGAGCGGCGCGAGCCCGGCGAGGCGCTCGCGCCAGTGCGCGAGCCGCCCCTCCAGGGCGTCGCCCGCCAGCTCCTGGCGCTGCCAGGCGGCGAAGTCGGCGTACTGCACGGGCAGCGGCGGCAGCGGCGCGGGGCCGTCCGCCGCGAAGGCCCGGTAGAGGGCCGCGAGCTCGGTGCCGAACACCGTGCAGGACCAGGCGTCGCAGGCGATGTGGTGGAACACCACGGCGAGCACGTGGTCGTCCTCGGACAGCCGCAGCAGCGTCCCGCGGACCGGCCACTGGCGTTCGAGATCGAACGGAGTCCCGGTCTCGCGGGCGACGAGCCGGTCCGCCAGCTCCTCGCGCTCGCCCGCAGGGTGGCCGCTCAGGTCGACCTCGTGCAGCGCCGGCAGGTCGCGGGGCTCGTCGATGATCTGGACGGGCGCGCCGCCGGACATCGCGTAGCGGGTGCGCAGGATCTCGTGCCGGACGATCAGCTCCCGCCAGGCGCGCTCCAGCGGTTCCCGCTCAACCGGGCCGCGCATCCGCAGCACCAGCGGCACGAGGTACTCGGCGCTGTCGGGCTCCAGCCGGTGCAGGAACCACATCTGCTGCTGCCCGTAGGACAGCGGAAGCGGGCGGGCCCGGTCGGCGCGGCCGATCGCCGCGGCGCGGCGCCCGGCGCCCCCGGCGCGCCCGCCACCCTGGAGGCGGCGCCGGAGCAGGTCCTCGCGCAGCGCCGCGGCGTCGCGCGCGTTCTCGTCGATGCTCATCAGTCCTGGCCCTCCAGGGGAAGCGAACCGGCCAGCAGCTCGGCGTCCGACAGCTGGGCGATCTCCGCGCGGACGCGGTCCTCGATCTCCAGCGCCAGCGCCGCGATGGTCGGGTTCTCGAAGACGGTCCGCACCTGCAGATCGATGTCGAAGGCGTCCTGGATCTCCGCGATCAGCCGGATCGCGACGATGGAGTTCCCGCCGGCCTGGAAGAAGTTGGCGTGCACGCCCACGGTGGTGCCGAGCAGTTCGGTCCAGATCTCCGCGATGCGCTCCTCGACGACCGTGCGGGGTTCGACGGCGTCGTCGCCGGGCCCGGTGTCGGGTTCGGGGAGGGCGTGGCGGTCGACCTTGCCATTGGCGTTCAACGGAATCGTCGGCAACTCCACGAATGCCGCAGGCACCATGTACTCCGGCAGCAGCCCCGCACAGTGCTCACGCAGGCCGGTGACGTCCCCCGCCGGGACCACATAGGCCACCAGCCGGTCTTGTCGGGCGACCACCACCGCATCGGCCACCCCCGGATGCGCGGCCACCACCGCCCGGACCTCACCCGGCTCGATCCGATACCCCCGGATCTTCACCTGATCGTCCAGACGGCCCAGGAACTCCACATCCCCGCCCGGCAGCACCCGCACCAGATCACCCGTCCGGTACAACCGAGACCCCACCTCGAACGGATCCGGGACGAAACGCTCAGCCGTCAACGCTGGATTGCCGCAGTAACCCCGCGCGACACCGACACCGCCCACGAACAGCTCACCGGCCACACCCACCGGAACCAGACGCATCTCCGCGTCCAGAACACGCATCGTCATCCCCGGCAACGGCCGCCCGATCGGCACGACCTCACCCGCCACATCACCCTCGACCGGGAACACACACGTCCCCACCGACGCCTCCGTCGGCCCGTACTCGTTGAGGACCCGGCCCTGCGCTCTCGCCCGCGCGAACGGAACGGCCAGTGCCGACGGCAGCGCCTCGCCGGCGACCACGAAGGTCTCGGCGAGGGCGCGGAGTTCGTCCATGGGGAGCTGCCCCGCGAGGATCTCCAGGTGGGACGGCGTGAGCTTGACGAACCCGAACGGCCCCTCCGACGCCAGCCACTTCCCCAGCCCGGCGAGGTCGGCGTCCTGAGGGAACAGATGCACCGCCCGACCCGACACCAACGGCGCCCACAAACTCGGCACCTGCAGATCGAACGCCACCGACGAGAACACCGGCGCACCACCCGCACCGTCACCCCCCAGCAACTCCGACGACGCCCAACCCACATGATTGGCCAAACCCCGATGCGTCACCTGCACACCCTTCGGACGCCCCGTCGACCCCGACGTGAAGATCACATAGGCGGCCCGGTCCGGGTCGCGGGCCACGTCCGGGCGGGTGACGGGCATCCGCGCGATCTCCTCGGAGTCCTCGTTGAGCACCGCCCCGGTCAGCGTCAGCGAGGCGCCCGCGTCCGCCGGCATCGACGCCGTCCGCTCGTCCGGCGCGGACGGGTCCAGCGGGACGAACGCCGCGCCCGCCTTCCACACCGCCAGCAGCGAGACGACCAGGTCCGCGCCGCGGTCGAGCCGCACCCCGACCACCGACTCGGGGCCCACGCCCCATCCGGCCAGGTACCAGGCGAGCCGGTTGGCGCGCTCCTCCACCTCCCCGTAGGTGACCGGCTCGGTGCCCGCCACCACGGCGACCGCACTGGGCGACGCGGCCGCCCGCTCCTCGAACAGTTCCAGCACCGAACGCGGCGCCGCGGCGACGGCGGTGCCCTCGCCCCACGCCAGCAGCCGGTCCTGTTCGTCGGCGGGCAGCAGTCCGAGGGTGCCCACCGGAACGCCGGGGTCTGTCGCGACGGCCTCCAGCAGCAGGCCGAAGTGACCGGCCATCCGCTCGATGGTCGCCTGCTCGAACAGGGCCGTGGCGTACTCCAGGCCGCCGACCATCGTGCCGTCGGGCTCGCGGCGCATGAACAGCGTCAGGTCCGTCTTGGCGACCCGCCACGCCTTGATGTAGGAGTCCAGGTCGCCGCCGGCCACCGACGCGGTGAGCTCCTCGTCGTGCAGGTCGAACGCCGCCTGGTAGAGCGGAGTCCGGGACAGGTCGCGGTCGGGCGCCAGGTCCTCCACGAGCCGCTCGAACGGCAGTTCCTGATGGGCGAAGGCGTCCCGGCAGGCGTCCCGGACCCGGACCAGCGCCTCCTCGAAGGGCAGCTCGGGGCCGAGGCCGCAGCGCACGACCAGGCTGTTCAGGAAGAACCCGACGACGCCCTCCACCTCGGGACGGTGCCGGCCGGCGACCGGCGTCCCGACCGGCACGTCCCACCGGCCGGTGTGCCGCGCCAGCAGCACGGCGAACGCGGTGAGGAGCGTCATGAACGGCGTGGCGTCGTGCCGCCGGCCGAGGCGGGTGAGCCCGTCGGCGACGTCCCGCCGGACGGTGAACGGTACGAGGGCGCCGCGCGGGTCCCGTACGGGCGGCCGGAGCCGGTCCGGGCGCAGTGCCAGCGGGGTGAGCCCGTGGAGCGCGCGGCGCCAGTGGGCGAGTTCGGCCTCGATCACCTCTTCGCCCAGCCGTTCGCGCTGCCAGACCGCGTGGTCGGCGTACTGCACGGGCAGGGGCGGGAGCGTCGCCGGTTCCGCGCCGTCCCGGTCGGCCGCCAGCAGCAGCCCGAACTCGCGCTGCAGGATCGCGGCCGACCAGCCGTCGCAGGCGATGTGGTGCATCGTCAACACGAGCACCTGCTCGCCGGGGAGGGTCGCCAGCACCGCCCGCAGGACCGGGCCGTTCTCCAGGTCGAAACCGCGGTCGAACTCCTCGTCGAGCAGGGCCGCGAACCCTTCGCGCGTGACCTCCACCGTGCGGAGTTCCGCGGGACGGGGCGGATCGACGAACTGGACGGGCTCGCCGTCCACGACGCCGTACCTGGTGCGCAGCGCCTCGTGCCGGGCGACCAGCGCGTCGAGCGCGCTGCGCACCGCGTCCGGCGAGGTCCCGGTGGGGACGGGGATTAGCAGCGGCGACACCCATTCGAAGGCGCGCGGGTTCATCCGGTCCAGCACCCACAGGCGGCGCTGGCCGGACGACAGCGGCAGCCCGCCCTCGCGCGGCACGGCCACCGGCCCTGCCGCCGGCACGGGCGGATCGGCGGAAGGCGGCGCCGCGATCAGCCTGGCCTGCTCCTCGACCGTCGCCGCCGCCAGCAGCCCGGGCAGGTGGATCTCCCTGCCCGAGGCCGCCCGCAGCCGGTTGGCCAGCCGGGTGAGCTGGAGCGACGTGCCGCCGAGGTGGAAGAAGTCGTCCCGGACGCGCACGCCCTCGACCTTGAGCAGGTCCTCCCAGACGCCGGCGACGAGCCGTTCCTCCGGCGTGCGCGGCGGCGCGTCGGGCGCCCACGGCCGGTCGCCGGCCGCGCCGGGCTCGGGCAGCGCCGCGCGGTCGACCTTCCCGCTCGAGGTGAGCGGGAAGGACTCGATCTCGACGAAGGCGGCGGGGACGTGCGTTCCCGGCAGCCGCTCGCCCAGGAAGTCCCGCAGGTCGCCGGGGAGGCCGCGCCCGCCGTCGACCGGCCGCACATGGCCGGCCAGCCGCAGGCCGAGGCCCGCGGTCCGGTACGGGGCGACCACCGCCTGCGCGACCCCGGGATGGGCCGACAGCGCGGCCTCCACCTCGCCGGGCTCGATGCGGACGCCGTTGACCTTGACCTGGTGGTCGAGCCGGCCGACGAACTCCAGCGTGCCGTCCTCGCGCCAGAAGACCAGGTCGCCGGTGCGGAACAGGCGCGAGCCGGGCGGCCCGAGCGGGTCGGGCACGTAGCGCTCGGCGGTGAGGGCGGGGCGGTCCAGGTAGCCGGGGCCCACCCCGATGCCGCCGATGTGCAGTTCGCCGCGCACGCCCGGCGGCACGGGGCGGCCCGCCGCGTCCAGGACGATCACCCGCATGCCGGTGACGGGGCGGCCGATGGCGACCGGCCCCGACGCCTGCGCCGGGTCGTGCCGGTGCGCGGTCACGTCCACCGAGCACTCGCTCGGCCCGTAGGTGTTGACGACGTCGGCCGGGACCCGGTCGCGCAGCCGGCGGGCGAGCTCGGCGTGCAGCTGTTCGCCGCCCGACAGCACGAGCCGGAGCGATTCGCAGCCGTCCCAGCCGGGCTCCTCCACCAGTGCGCGCAGCAGCGACGGTACGACCTGGACGACGGTGATCCGGTGCGCGGCGATCTCGCGGAGCAGCGCGGCCGGGTCGCGCTCGGCCCCGTCCGGCGCCGCCACGAGCGTGCCGCCGCCCACCAGCGGCGCGAACACCTCGAGCTGGGCGGCGTCGAACGTCATGGCCGTCTTGTGCAGCAGCCGGTCCCGGTTCGAGAGCCCGTGGGCGCGGGCCAGCCAGGCGACGGCGTTGGCGAACCCGGCGTGGTCGATGACGACGCCCTTCGGCTCCCCGGTCGAGCCGGAGGTGTAGAGGACGTAGGCGACGTCGAGTCCCGTCACCTCGACCGGGCCCGCGGGAGGCGGCTCTTCGGCGCCGGAACGAAGCTCCTCTATGAGGAGTGCGCGGGCGCCCGCCTCCTTCGCCGCCTCGCGGCCGGCGTCCGCCGCCTCCGTGGTCAGCACCAGGTCGGCGCCGGTGTCGCGGATCATCCAGGCGAGCCTGCGGCGCGGATGCCCGGGGTCGAGCGGCACGTACGCGGCGCCGGCCCGCCACACCGCGAGCAGCGCGACGACCAGGTCGGCGCCGCGGTGCAGGCACACGCCCACCCGCCGGCCCCGGCCCGCGCCGAGCGCCCGCAGGCGGCGTGCGAGCCGGTCGCTCCGCGCGTCCAGCTCGTCGTAGGTCAGCTCGTCGTCCCCGTCCACGACGGCGACCGCGTTGGGCGACTCGGCCGCCTTGCGGGCGATGAGGGCGGGAACGGTGACGGCCCCGTCGGGCGGGCTCGGCACGAAGGACATGGTGGCTCCCAGGCGGACGGCGGGCACGGCGGGACGGACGCCCGGGTTCGGGCGCCGAGCGGACGGGGCTACGGGGCGGCGCGGAGGCGGCGGGCCGTCAGCCCGCGGCCTCCTGCTCCATGCGGCGGCGCAGGCTCAGGGGGCGCATGTCGGTCCAGACGGCGCCGATGTGCTCCAGGCACTCCTCGCGGGTGCCCTCGGTGCCCTCGGCCCGCCACCCGGCGGGCAGCTCGCGGTCCGCCCACCAGATCGAGTACTGCTCCTCGTCGTTGAGGACGACGCGGTACGGGCGCGCGTCGGTCTGCTCTTCGGCCATGTGCACGTTCCCTTCACGGATACAAGTGGGCCGCCGTTTTCCGGCGGCGCTCAGATACCGGGCCCGGAGTTCTCGTCCGCCATTTCCGGCGTGTTCTCTCCGGGTTCCTTCCACAGATGTGAGACCTCGCCGAAATGCTCGAAGACCCACTCGTCGGAATAGATGCTGTCGAGGTAGCGGTCGCCGCCGTCCGGGAAGATGAGGACGCAGTGCGACCCGCGCGGGACGGTGCCCGCGAGCTTCTCCAGGGCGGCGACGGCCGCGCCCGACGAGCCGCCCGCCAGCACCGCCTCGCGGCGCACCAGCCGGCGGCAGGCGGCCACGCATTCCAGGTCGGTGACGTGCACGACGTCGTCGGCCGCGGCGGGGTCGGCCAGCGCCGGACGGACGGAGGCGCCGTGCCCCGGGATGAGGCGGGGCGCCGGCGGGCCGCCGAAGATGGCGCTGCCCACGGCGTCGACCGCCACGACGGTCGTGGCCAGCCCGCGCCCGCGCACGTAGTCGGCGCAGCCGCGCAGCGTCCCGAACGTGCTGACCGGGCAGAACAGGTAGTCGACGCGGCCGTCCAGGGCCCGGTCGATCTCCCGCATCGTCTGCTCGTGCGCGCCCGGGTTCAGGGGGTTGGCGTACTGGTTCGGCCAGTAGGCGTGCGGCAGCGTCTCGGCCAGTTCCCGGACGCGGCGCAGCCGCACCGGCAGGAACTCCCCGGTCTCGGGGTCGGGCCGGGTCACGACCTCCACCTCGGCGCCGAGCGCCCGCATCGCGGCGAGGTTGCGCGCCGTGGTCCGGGCGTCCACCACGCAGACCAGGCGCAGGCCGTGGTAGAGGCAGACCTGCGCGAGGCCGACGCCGAGGTTGCCCGACGTGGACTCCACGACCACCGACCGGCCGGCCTCCAGCGCGCCGTCGCGGATCCTGTCGCGGAGCATCGCCAGCGCGGTCCGGTCCTTGATGCTCCCGCCGGGGTTGAACCGCTCCATCTTCCCGAACACCCGGACGGGGAATTCCGGAAGAATCCTTTCCAGCTCGACGAGAGGCGTGTCGCCGATGCTCTCGAGCACACCCCGCACGAGCTTTCCCGGCACGGCTTCCCCTTTTCCCGGGCGCGCGCCGTCAGGCGGCGCCCGGTCGCGACGTCTCCGGGCCGTCACTTCGTCTCCCGGATGAATCCACTGTCGCGGAGGTGCCAATATTTGGGCTATATCGCCACTACGTCGCCGACCCGGCCGGCCGGCGCGCGCGGGACCGGATCAGCCGGACCGGATGGATCGGGGGCTCGCGGCGGTAGCGCCGCCGGACCTCCTGGTCGAGCTCCTCGTGCAGCGACTCCAGCGCGTCCGCCATGAACAGGTCGCGCAGCAGGGCGCGGTTGACCCCGCCCTCGGCGTTGCACGGGACCTCCCCGGCCGGCAGCAGCACCACGCTGCCGGCGCGCACGCCGGAGCGGCGCGCCAGGGCGTCCCGGATGGTCCAGGCGAGCGAGGGCAGGCAGAACTCCTCGGCGCCGTCCTGCCGGACCTCGTGCACGACGACGAGTTCCTCGCGCAGCGCCGGCACCGTGAAGACTCCGCCGATCGCGCCCTTGAACGCGCGGTGCAGCCCCCGGACCCAGCGCTCGACGAACCCGGGGTACACGGTGCGCCCGTAGGCGGAGAGGGTCTCGTCGCTGCGGCCGACCAGGTACACGCGGTCGCCGTAGCGGACGCCGAGGTCGCCGGTGCGCTCGCGGCCGTCCGCGCCCGCCATCTCGATCTCCCCGATGCGCAGGTCCGGCATCGCCTCGCCGGTGCCCGGGTCGACGACGCCCACCGGCATGTCCGGCGGCACCTCCAGCCCGACCAGGGACACCACGCCGGGGTCGGCCTGGGCCGCGGCCTCGGTGCCGAGCGAGCAGGAGCGGAGCGGTTCGAGGACGCCGCGCTCCAGCGAGCGGACGCCGGCGTCGGTGATGGCCGGGGAGGTCGAGACGAGGGTCGTCCACGACGCCGGCGAGTAGCAGGCCGTGAACGCCTCGGGCCGGAAACCGGCGGGGGCGAACCGGGCGGCGAACCGCGCCGGGGCGCCCTCGGCGGCCTGGTCGGCCTCGATCAGCGCCCGCCGCCAGTGCGACAGGTCGAGCCGGTCGACCGTCTCCGGCGGCACCCCCCGCACGCACTCGTCGTAGAAGCGCGCGGGCGCCCCGCTCACCTCGATGCGGTGCCGGTCGATCAGCTCCAGCCAGCGGCGCGGCGGGACCGGCTCGCCCGGCGGCAACGTGATCGCGGTGCCGCCGGCGTACAGCGCGGCCAGCACCTGCCTCAGGTCCCCCGTGCCCGGCTGCGGCGGCAGCCAGGCGCCCGACCGCACCCCCTCGGCCAGGCCCATGACCCGGCTGGTGAGGTCGAGATGGCGGGCGACCTCGCCATGAGTGTGGGTGAGCCGCTCCGCGCCCGCCGCGGGCCGCGGGACGTATCGGAGCAGCGCGACCGAGTCCGGCGCCGGCGGCCGGAGGGGCGGCGGCGCGCCGGGCGCGGCCGGGACGTCCAGGTCGGCGAGGTCGGTGGTGAGCAGCGACATCCGGGGCAGGCCGTCCTGCCCCATCCAGTCCGCGACCGCCATGAGGTCGCGGATGTCGGTCAGCACCACGCGCGGCTCGGCGTCCAGCGCCCTGCCGGTCGCGCTCGCCAGATGCCACGGCGGGCCCGGCACCGGCGCGGCAACCGCGGTCACCCCCGCGTACAGGCAGCCCAGCAGGCTCTTCAGCAGCTCGCATCCGGCCGAGTAGACGAGCAGCACCCGGTCGCCGGGGGCGCAGTGGCCGCTCAGCCAGGCGGCTCTGGCCATGGCGACGGCGTCCAGCTCCGCGTAGGTGAGACCGCCGGCGCCCTCCGCCTCCATGACCGCGATGCGCGACGGCGCCCGGGCCGCGTGCTCGCCGATCCGCTCCACCAGTCCCGCGGGCGGCCGCGGCGCCGCCCGGTGGTCCGCGCCGTGGTCCGGCCCGTCGTTCCCGTCCTCAGTTCCCATGCCAGACACGCGCCCGCTCACCCCGTGGTTTCGACCTGCGCGGCAAAGGCCCCCCGATGCCGCAGTCCGGTGCATTATCGCAATTGTCGGTTAAATCCTGGTCCAATCGGCGCCCAGCTCCGGTGCATGACCCTGCGGCGGCAACATGCTGCCAGCGCCGCCCGGCGCCCTGACCTGTGCGGGTCACGGCGTCCGCCGCCGCGCCCGGCCAGCTCACAGCGCCTTCAGCCAGCCCCGCTCGACCGCCTTGACGCCGGCCTCGAACCGGCTGCGCGCCTTGAGCCGGCGCATGACGCCGGCCGTGATGCGCCGGCCCGTCCGCACCGACACGCCGAGCCTGCGCGCGACCGCCTCGTCGGTGTAGCCGCGCGCCAGCAGCCGCAGCACCTCGCGCTCCTGCGCCAGCAGCCCGTCGTCGTCGCGGTTGCGCTCCTCGCCGAGCGGGGACGCGTTCTCCCACACCCGGTCGAACAGCGCGCACAGCGCGGTCAGCAGCCCGGCGCCGCGCAGCAGCACCGCCCCGGCACCGCTGTCGTCGGGGTCGATCGGGACCAGGGCGGTGTGCCGGTCGTACAGGGCCATGCGCAGCGGCAGCGCCGCGACGGTCCGCACCTCGGCCCCCGAGCCCATGAGCCGGCGCGCGTAGGCCATGCTCGCCGGATCGCCGGCGATGCTGTCCAGGTACACCGTGCACATCCGCACCCGGCGGTCGAGGATCGCCCGGTCCAGCGGCCAGCTCGCCATCATGTTGTCGGTCGTCTGCGGCCCGCCCGCCGCGAACCCCAGCACCTCCGACTCGCAGCGGTGGGCGAGTTCCTCGATGCGCGACCGGACGGCGTCGATCCCGACCAGCCGCTCGGCCTCCAACCCCTCGCTGCAGCTGCGCAGCTCGCCGTACTCGTCCAGCAGGCTCGCCACCGCGGCGCGGCTGTCGGCGATGCGCCGCTGGTAATCGCGTACCTCCGCCTCCTGGCGGGTGAGCAGCGCCTCGAGGCCGAGTTCGGGGCTGACGACGCGGTACTCCCCCGGCTCCTCCCATGAATGGCGCACCAGCGCGAGCGCGACGAGCTGGCCGCGCGCCTCGCGCACCCGCGTCTCCGTCCACCCCAGCCGCCGCGCCAGTTCCCCGGTCGGAGCCCGCGGATACCTGATCATCATTCGGTACAGCGCCTCGGCGTCGGATCCAAGCCCGAGCCCATGGAGCATCCCGACTCCCCCAGTCTTGATCAAGTCTCCGTTCCGGATTATGCATCGGAGTTCGACGGGGGCGAAGCCGAGCGGGATCCGTGACCGCAGTAGGACAGACCCTGCCACGGCATGAAGCTGCCAGTAGCGCACAGTGACGAACCGGGGGTGCGTCCCGCACACTTTCCCTCGAGCGGTCCGGCGCCCGTCCCGAAGCCGGCCGCGGGCGCTCTCGCTTCACGCTCCGTAGTGACACATGACGCTGAGGGAGGGTCCATGCGAGTGCGGATTCTCGGCCCGGTCGAACTCTGGGACAATGCCGACCGGGTCGAACTGCGCGGATCGAAGCTGCGCACCTTCCTCACCGCGCTGGTCCTCGCACACGGCCGGGTCGTCTCCGACCAGACCCTCGTCGAGATGCTGTGGGAGGACGCGCCGCCTGCCACCGCCCAGGCCCAGATCCAGACCTACGCCTCCCGGCTGCGCGGCCTGCTCGGCGACGGCGCGGTCGTGGACCGGCACCGGCCCGGCTACCGGCTGCACATCGAGCACGCCGACGTCGACCTGACCAGGTTCGAGGGGCTCGCGGCCGAGGGCCGCGCGGCCCTCGCCGACCGGCGCGTCGAGGCGGCCGCACGGTCGCTGTCGGGCGCGCTGGCGCTGTGGCGGGGCGAGGCCCTGACCGGCGTCACCGACTTCCTCGCCGACCTGGAGCGCCCCCGGCTCGAGGAGGCGCGGCTGGCCGTCCTGGAAGACCGGGTCGAGGCCGATCTCGCCCTCGGCCGGCACGCGGGCCTCGTACCGGAGCTGACGGCGGTGGTGACCGCCCACCCCCTGCGGGAGCGGTCCCGCGCCCAGCTGATGCTCGCCCTCTACCGGTGCGGCCGCAACGCCGACGCCCTCGCCTCCTTCCAGGACTACCGGCGGTTCCTCGCCGACGAGCTGGGCATCGATCCCTCGGCCGAGCTCCAGGACCTGCAGCAGGCGATCCTGTCCGACCGGCACACCCTGCTGGCGCCGAGCGCGAGCACGTCGCGGCCGGCGCCGGCGCCCCCGGTTACCCGGCTGCCAGCGCCGCCCGCGGACTTCACCGGACGGGACGCGGCGGTCGACCGCGCCCGGACCCTGCTCGCCGACGCGGGCGCGCCCCGGGTGTGCGCGATCACCGGGATGGGCGGCGTCGGCAAGACCGCGCTCGCGCTGCGCGTCGCACACCAGGTCGCCGACGCCTACCCGGACGGGCAGATCCACGTCGACCTCCAGGGCAGCTCGCGGCCCCTGGAGGCTGCGGAGGCCCTGACCCGGCTGCTGCGCACGCTCGGCGCGCCCGCCGCGGACCTCCCGCACGGCGCGGAGGAGCTGACCCGGTACTACCGCGACCGGCTCGCCGGACGCCGGGTCCTCATCGTGCTGGACGACGCGGCCGGCGAGCGGCAGATCAGGCCGCTGCTGCCCGGCGTCCCCGGGTGCGGCGTGCTGCTGACCGGCCGCACCCGGCTGGCCGCGCTGGAGGGCGCCGACCGCATCTCGCTGCAGCCGTTCGAGCCCGCCGAGGCGGTCGAGCTGCTCGCCCGCCACACCTGCCCCGAGCGCGCGGCGGCCGAACCGCGGGCGCTCCCCCTGATCGCCGAGCGCTGCGGGTTCCTGCCGCTGGCGATCCGCGCGTGCGGCGCCCGCCTCGTCGGGCACCCGCACTGGCCGCTGTCGCGCCTGGCGGACCGTCTCGCCGACCCGCACTGGCTGCTCGACGAGCTGCGGGTCGCCGACCTCGACGTCCAGGCCACGCTGGCGCTCGGCTACCGGCGGCTGCCGGCCGACCTGCGGCGGGCGCTGCGGCTGCTGTCGCTGCTGAGCACGCCGGAGTTCTCGCTCTGGATCGCCTCGGTGCTGCTGGACCGGCCCCTCACCGAGACGAGGGCACAGGTGGAGGAACTGGTCGAGGCCTACCTGCTGGAGGTGCCCGCCGAGCGGCCCGACACCTACCGCTTCCACCGGCTGGTGCACGCCGTCGCCAGGGAGCGGGCCCTCACCGAGGAGACACCGCGCCTGCGGGCCGCGGCGATCCGGCGCGTCGACCTCGCCCTCACGGCCTGACACCGGGAGAAAGCCGCCGGCACAACGGCTGTTGGAGAAAAAATATAGCGGCGGGCGTCATCCTGAGCTTCCGTGAGACTCCCCCCGCCAACGTCCGTCTCCGCGCGCCCGGTCGTCCTGGTCGCCGAGGAGATCTCCCCAGCCGCCATCGAGGTGCTCTCCGCGGACCTCGACGTCCGGCGCTGCGACGGCACCGACCGCGCCGCGCTGGTGGCCGCCGTCGCCGAGGCCAGCGCGCTCGTCGTGCACCGCGAGACCCGGGTGGACGCCGGGATCGTCGCGGCCGGCGGGCGGCTGAAGGTCGTCGCCAACGTCGGGCCGGGCCCCGGCGGCGTGGACGTCACCGCGACCGCCCGCGCCGGCGTCATGGTCGTCAGCGCCCGCACCGCGCGCACCGTCAGCCTCGCCGAGCTCACCGTGGACCTGCTGGTGTCCGCGGCCCGGCACGCCCCGCCGGACGTGCGGCTGGAGGGCAAGGTGCTCGGGGTCGTCGGCCTCGGCGCCTGCGGCGCGATGGTCGCCGAGCGCATGCGCGCGTTCGGGATGCGCATCGTCGGCTGGGACCCCGATCCGGAGCACCACCGCACCGCCCGGCCGCACATCACGCTCCTGCCGCTGGAGGACCTGCTGGAATCCGCGGACTTCATCGCCGTCCAGTTCCGGGCCGCCGGCCTGATCGGCCGCGCGGCGCTGAACCGGGTCCGTCCCGCGGTCCGGATGGTCTATTCGGCCGCGGACGGCGTCGTGGACGAGGAGGCCCTCCGCGCCGCCGTCGAGGAGGGCCGGGTGGCCTTCGGCGTCGGCGTCCACGTCGGCGAGCCCCGCGGCGGCGAGGTCGCGGTGGCCGAGTCCGTCCGCCACCTGCTGGCCGGCGAGATCACTCCCGGCCGGTGGAACTGACCCCCGGCCCCCGGTATCCGAGAACACGAGGAGGAGAAATGATCACCTGCCCCCCGCCATCCCGCCACAACACCGGCTGGCAGTAACCCCCGCCCGGCCCTCGCCGAGCTCGTTTCCGACCTGAACTCCTACACTGGCGCGAGCGCCCCGAACGGCGCCTGAGCCGACGCCTCCGGTACTGCGCGGCGGGCGGCCGCGCAGCCCCGGGTGCGCCGGGGCGGCAGGCGTCCTTGGGCCACCGTGGCCTAGTGTTGCGGCTCGCCGAGTCTGCTCGGCCGGCGCTATTCCGAGGGTCTGTTGCGCCTTCTGTATTCCGTGGGTGTCAGCCCGACCAGGGTCCTGAAGCGCCGGGCGAAGTACGTCGGGTCGTCCCAGCCGACGGCGGCGCCGACCCGGGCGGCGGGCAGGGCCGAGTTCACCAGCAGCGCCGCCGCCCGCTCGGCGCGCAGCCGGGCCAGGAAGCCCATCGGGGACGAGCCGGTGCACTGCCCGAACAGGCGGCCGAGATAGGCGGGGTCCAGGTTGACGGCCCGCGCGAGGTCGTCCAGCCTCCACGGCTCCGCGGGCGCCGCTTCGAGCCGCGCGATGGTCGCGGCGACCGCGGGGTGGACGGCCGGTTCGAGAGTGACCTGTTCGGGCTCGGCGCCGTCGGCCAGGATTCCCAGCACGGTCATCAGGCGGCCGACCGCCCGGCCGGGCCGGCGGCGGCCCGCCGTCAGGTCCCCTTCGAGCAGGCTGATCTGCGCGATGGCCTCGTCGGCGTCCGAGGGGGCGAGGGATCGGACCGCCACACCGCGGGCACCGTGGGACACCGGGTCGGTCCACAGCAGCCGGCGCAGCATCGGCAACTGGTACAGCTCGGCCCGCAGCGCGTGGGCGGACAGGCAGCAGTTCGCAACGGTGAGATCGGCGCAGTCGCCGAAGGCGTGCCACGCGCCCGGCCGCAACACGATCGCGTCGCCGTGCCGCAGCGGACGCTCGCCGTGGCTGGTGACGTGCCGACCGGCGCCGGGGCCGATGATCGCGATTTCGAGGAAGTCGTGCGTATGCGGGTCGACGCCGGCTCTCAAGTGGTGGACGCCACCCCAGATCGGACCGTCGACGAACAGCGCTTGCTCGTGCAGCGTGGCGAGCATGTCGTGATCGTACGACTCCTCACCGGGATCGGCCTAGCCCTCGGCCGCATGCCCCGGCGAGGCTTGGCCCATGATGAACGAGCAGGCGAGCACCGATGTCGGAGCCGATGGCCAGGTCTCGCAAGAGCTGGTGGACGCGTATCGCGAGTACGGTTTCGTCCGAGTCAGGAGAGTCCTCGACCCGTCCAGGATCGAGCGGTTCAGGGCCGGTGCCGAGACCTTCCTGGAGGCCCATCGCGCCGAGAGCCTGGAGACCCGCGGGACCTTCAGCCAATTGGTCAACGTGTGGCGGCGCGACCGGACACTACGCGATCTCACCCTGGACCGGCGTCTCGGCAGGATCGCCGAGCAGCTCGCCGGATTCCCGCTGCGGCTGTGGCACGACCAGATGCTGGTCAAGGAACCGCACAGCGGCACCGCCACGGAATTCCACCAGGACCGTCCGTACTGGCCGCACCGCGGCGACCGCCTTCCCCTCTCCGCCTGGATCGCGCTGGTCGACGTCCCGCCGGAACGGGGCTGCATGACGTTCCTGCCCGGCACCCAGCATCACGCCGGTCTCCGCCCGCAGGATCTGCACGATGCGGAGGATCTGTTCGCGGCGGATCCGGCGCTGCGGTGGGCCCCCCGCGTAACCCTCCCTCTGCGGGCAGGCGACTGCACCTTCCATAGCGGTTACACGGGGCACATGGCGCTCCCCAACCGGACGGGGACGGCCCGCCTCGCGCACGTCAACATCTACATGGACGCGGAGACCGCCTTCAGCGGCGAAGCCCACCCCGTGACCGACGGCCTCGGCCTCACGGCTGGGGATCGGCTGGACGGCGAGGTGTTCCCCCGTCCGTGGGCATGAGCAGGCGAACCGGACCGAACAGTCCTGATACCCGCTGACCTGGAAAGACGAAGTGGGTCGGGCTCACCTCATCGAGGTAGGGCGCGAGCGTGCCGCAGACCAGGACCTCGATCTCGTTCGGGCCGTCCCGCAGGGCGGCGCCGAGATCGAAGCGGTAGGGGGCGCAGATCCGCACGCCCGCGTGCACGCCGTTGACCGCGACCTCGGCGGTGCCGCGCACCCGTCCGAGGTCGAGCGTCGCCGCGGCCGGGGCCGAGGGGAGGTCGACGCGGCGTCGGTAGCGGACGGCCCCGCTGTAGCCGGCCAGTCCCGTGTCCTCCCAGTCGCCCAGCTCGATCGTTCCGGGGCCCACGGCGAACCGCACGGGCCCGGCGAGCGCGGCGCCGGCCTGGTGTCCGGGGATCGTCAGGATCCGCAACTCCGCCGTCCTCCGGCCGGGCGCCTGGAGCGGAGTCCCGCCGGGACCCGCCTGCGGAGGCAGCTGCATCTCCGGGCCCGGTTCCAGCCGCTCGCCGTCCAGGAGCACCTCCAGCAGTTCACCGTGCACCTCAACGGCCATCCGCGTAGCGCCCGGCGGCACGGTGACGCGCAGCCACTCGACGCGCGGGCCGATGTCCGGTGCCGCGAAGCGCGCGGGCAGGACGTCGCCGGTATCCGGCGCGTCATCAAGCCAGGCCGCGCCGGGCAGCGGATGAGGGCGCCGTTGCAGATGCAGCGAGGCCGGGTCGCCGTACTGGCGGCGGCTCGGCACGACGGGCACCGGCTCACCGTCGCACGCGGCCGTCCACCCTGCGCCGGAGACCACCGCGCCGTCCACCATGACGGCCGGGGGCGCCCCGCCCTCGGTGAGGACCAGCGTCACCTCGCCGCCGGTCACCTCGTAGCGGCCGACGCGGGGCACCTCGTGTTCGGCGTACGGGTCGAAACCGCCCTGGCGGCCGATCTCCTCACCGTCGACGAGGATCCGGCAGGGGGCCGCCGAGGCCACCTGGAGGACCGAAGCGCTCGGGGGCACCGCGGCGGTGAGCGTGACCCGCGCACCCGGCCTCCCCGGCCCGGCGACCGTGATCCACTCCGGTCGCCGGTAGCGGCCGGGATCGGTGACCACGGCGAGGTGGGCGCGCAGCCGCACCTCCTCGTCCGGGACGAACCGGACCTCGATGTCGTGCTCCCCGCCCGCGACGGGAGCCGTGGCGATCGCCAGGTGCCCCCCGTCGTCGACCGGGACCTCGGCCCCGTCGACCAGCAGCCTCTTGGACGCCGACGCGCCGACCGCCACGAAACCACCGTTCCCCGGCACGGTCACGCGGGAACGGAAGAGCACGGCTTCCCCGGCCGCGACCTCACCGAAGTCGAGGAACTCCTCGGGCACGTGCCCCTTGGGCCCGAGGAAGTCGCGATGCACGGCGTCCTTGCGGATGCCGCGCGAGTCGGAGTACACGGCGGGACGCCACGACCCCTCGGACTCCAGGGCCCAAACGCCATGCGGTCCGAACGTGGCGTGCGCCTCGGCCCAGGCCGTCTCGCCCTCCACGCGGTGCCGCATGCTCCAGCATTCCAGCGGGACGTCGCGGCCGGCGGGGCGGCCGAAGTCCCCCCAGGAGTTGTCGAGGGTGGGCACCGTCTCCATCGTCCAGGAGGTACCGAGGTCCAGGCCCGTGCCCGTCGGCCGCTCTTCGGCCGGGAGGCTCCCCGCGCCGCCCGAGCCGCCGGGGAAGATGAGCAGCGCGGCGGGCGCGTCGTCGAACGGCACGACCACCTCGACCCACGTCTCGTCCACCGCCCGGACCTCCAGCGGCCGCGGCGGCCCTCCGAACGGGCCGGCCAGGAACGCCGGGCCGCGGACGCCGCGCACCCGCAACCGCATGTCGCGCAGGTAGCGGTCGGGGTCGAAGTCGTAGGTCACGTCGAGCCAGCCGAGGTCGATGCCGCGCTCGCCGGGACGCTCGACCGACACACGGCTGGCCATCGACGGGGCGGCGGTCACGAACACGACGGTGGCGCCGTCGACCTCGCGGACGAGGGCGGGGACCGGCCCGTCCACCCGGCGGTCGACGGCGAGGACCGCCTCGATGCCGTCGGCGTCCGTCACCACCTCCGCCAAGGCGCGAAGCTTTGCCACCGCCGCGTCGGCGTCCGGGTCGCCGACGCCGTGGCGCGGCGGCGGCCCGACCGCGATGACGCGCCCGCCGGTCTCGGCGAACGCGACGAGCCTGCGCGCGGTCTCGCCTTCGAGCACGGTGCACGCGGGAAGGAGGACGATGCCGTACGACTCGTCCGCGACGTCGAGCCGTCCTCGCGTAACGGCAGCCCGCTGCACGGAGTCGTCGTCCACGACGTCGGCGTCGATTCCCAGTCGGTCGAGCGCGCCGGGAACCATCCGGAACCACGCCATGTCGCCGACGAGACTCCGGTAGACGTCCTGGGCGCGGACGGCGTCCGGGTCGACGCCGTCGAGGCGCGTCCCGGCCTGTGCGGTGGCGGTCGGGAACAGCACCGCCACGTCGCAGACGTGCTTCCCCAGCGACAGCGCGGCGCACAACCGGGTGACCGCGTCGGCGAACACCCGGTGGTGCCTCCAGTAGGGCTGCCGCCAGTCGGTGGACGGCGGCGCCCACTCCCACCAGCCCGCCTTGGTCGTGTAGTAGGCGGCATGCGGGTTGTAGAGGGTGGCGCCCGAGCGCAGCCAGGGAAGCAGCCAGTCGAAGGTCTCCTCCAGCGTCCCGCCCCAGCCGCTGGAGTGGAACGCCTCGATCCAGGTCCGGTCCCGGCCGTACAGGTGCGCCAGTGACGAGTGGATGCGGGCGTCGCCGTGGTGGTCCGAACCGGGGGCGCCGAACCAGCGGTGCGTGCGCGCGTAGTCGGCGTATATCTTGACGCCGTCCACCGGGAGCCCGGCCCGTGCCGGGTCCTGCTGGTCGCACCCGTGCAGCAGGCCGTGCGCCTGGTGCCACTCGGCGAGCGGCCGGAAGAACGCGTCCTCGGCCAGTTCCGCGCGGGTGAGGTGGTAGTCGCGGCGGATCCGGAAGGCGTCCCGCCCGCTCTCTCCCTTCCCCCACAGCACCCCGAGGTGCGGGGTCAGGTCGTAGCCTCGGCGCCGCGCGAACTCGTCGGCGAACGTCGGCGACCAGGTCGGCAGCGAGGGCAGCTCGTCCTGGAACGACCCGACGATCACGTTGCCGAGCCGGTGGCCGAGCCGCCGCGCGAACTCGCCGTGCACGCGGTCGAACAGCACCTCGCACGCTTCGGCCGACAGGTAGTCGAAGCCCCGCACGCCCACCGTTCCGGACGGTTCGAGCCACTGCCCCGCGTAGGCGGGGACGTCGCGCACCAAGCGGGCCTGCAGGTCGGCGCCGGAGAAGCCGAGCTGGTCGTAGAACCAGAGCGACACCCCCAGCTCGGCGGCGTCCTCGCACACCGCGTCCAGCAGGTCCCACCAGGCGTCGGAGAAGAACGGCGGGTCGTCGGCGTCCGAGCCGAACATCGGTCCCGAGGGCGCCAGGTTCAGCACCACCAGGTTGTGGACGCCGCCCTCGGCGAACCGTTCGAGCTGGTCGCGGAGCCGCCGCCGATCGAGCCGCTCGCCGCTCCACCACCAGATGGGCGCCGGGGAGTACGCGGGCGGCGGCGAGTCCAGGACCGCCAGCAGCCGGGACGGGATCGCGGCCAGGCTCATCCCTTCAGCCCGCTGGCGAAGCCCTTGATCACGTACCGCTGCAGCACCAGGAAGACCACGATGATCGGCAGTGCGGCGAGCACCAGGCCGGCGAAGACCAGCCCGTAGTCCGACACGTACTGCCCCACGAACGCGAAGATCCGCACCGGGACGGTCTCCCGCGCCGACCCGCCCAGGTAGAGCAGCGGCGTGAAGAAGTCGTTCCAGACGAACACGGCGTTGAGGATCAGCACCGTGCCGGTGATCGGCCGCAGCAGCGGGAACACCACCCGGGTGAACGCCTGGAGGTGACCGGCGCCGTCGATCAGCGCGGCGTTGGCGTAGTCGCCCGGCAGCGCCCGGATGAACCCGGTGTAGAGGAAGATCGTGAACGGCAGCTGGATGCCGGTGTAGAAGATGATCATTCCCTGGTAGGTGCCGAGCAGACCGGCCGAGTCGGCCAGCTTGAACAGCGGGATCATGCCGAGCTGGAACGGCAGCACGATGCCGAGCAGGAACAGCACGTACAGCACGAACCCCATCCGCGTGGCGCACCGGGCCAGGAAGTACGCGGCGAACGACCCGATGGCGATGAGCGCCACCAGGCTGACCACCGTGATCACCGTGCTGTTCAGCAGCGCCGACCCGAGCGAGGCCCGCGACCAGGCGTCGGAGAAGTTCGCGAACGTCGGCGACGTCGGCGGGGACAGCGGCGCCGAGGCGATCTGCTGCTTGTCCTTCAGCGACAGCGTGATGAGCGCGTACACCGGGAACAGGAACGCCAGCGCGACCACGATCATCAGCATTTCCAGCAGGAAGGTGCGGAACCCGTACCGAAGCCTCATGCGGTCACCTCCCGGCTGCGCAGGTAGTAGATCTGGATCAGCGAGACCGCGGCGACGAACAGCGCCAGGACCAGCGCGATCGCCGTGCTGTAGCCGTAGTTGCCGAACACGAACGCCTGCTTGTACAGGACGGTCGAGAGCGTCTCGCTGGAGTGGCCGGGGCCGCCGCTCGTCGCCGCGTAGACCTGGTCGAACAGTTTCAGCCCGCCGATGGTCGACAGCATCACGTTGATCGTGACCGCGGGGGCCAGCAGCGGCCAGGTCACGCTGCGGAACCGCTGGAACCGGCCGGCGCCGTCGATCATCGCGGCCTCGTGCAGTTCCACGGGCACGCCCTCCAGCCCGGCCAGGAAGATGACCATCGAGTAGCCGGCGAACTGCCAGATCACCATCCCCGCCACCGACCACAGCGCCAGCGACGGGTCGCCCAGCCAGTCCTGGCGCAGCGACCCGAGACCGATCGCGCCGAGGATCCCGTTGAGCCCCGCCTCCGGTGCCGGGTTGTAGACGTACTTCCACAGGAACGCCACCATCACGGGGCTGACGACGGCGGGCGCGAAGAACACGACCCGCAGCACCACGCGCGACTTGATGCGGGTGTGCACCCCGAGCGCGAGCAGCAGCCCGATGCCGTTCTGGACGACGACGATCGCGACGGTCAGCAGCAGGGTGTTGACCAGCGACCCGCGGGTGGCGTCGTCCTGCAGCAGCCGCCGGAAATTGTCGATGCCGTTGAACGAGCGGTCACCGATGCCGTTCCAGTCGGTGAAGGCGTAGACGACCCCGCTGGCGCTCGGATACAGGACGACCAGCACGTACACGAGCAGGGCGGGCGCCGCGAACCACCAGGGCGGCGTCAGGAAACCGCCGCGCCGCCGGCGGCCGCGAGGCGGCCGCCGGGCACCGCGCGCCTCCGGTGCGCCGGCGGCCGG